>JAUUYO010000044.1 GCA_030590405.1 Kangiellaceae bacterium | reverse complement strand
ATCATGAATAAAATTGTAATACTTCTAATTACTATTGCCCTTGCCACGCTGCTTATAGCTATAGGCAATGTATTTGGGCTAATTCCGATTTTCTAAATTAATAGGGACACGTCTTTCTTTGCTCTTCTATTCGAACTTGTCTTGCCATAAGTTAATTTTCCACCGTCAGATATAAAGAGCAAAGAAAGTAGAGTAGAGAGCAACACAACAAATTAAATTTATAATCCATTGTACAACTCCCCCTCATCAAACCGTACGAGCGATTTTCCCGCATACGGCTTTCCGATGTTCCTCCTCCTTAAGCATGCACATCATTCGATGCTTGGCTTATAGGCATAGTTCCCTCCAAAAATTTCTGATGCTCTTTTTCAAGATAACTGATGTGAATAGCCGTGGGCAATCATCAACATCTTTCTTCTTTTCGGTTACATGAACAAAGTAGAGCCCCTTCCCTCAGGTGTCGTTTTGTTGCCGCTCACCCTCAAACAGCACTATGAACCCCTCCGACTTCCAGCACGGCCAAAATTCATTTCACTCTTCGCTTATAGAATTTTGTTGGCTCTAAGCCACCTTGCTGGATCTCCCGTCCTGCACAATTTATCTTCAACAACATGCCACTCGTATAACCCCGAAGAATCCTAACAATCTATCCCATTGTCGCAGCATTATTGCAGCTGCTCGATTGAAAGGTAACAGTTTTTCCCATCACATCAAAGGGTCAACACCCTTACTTGGTTGACGAGGCTAATACCGATTCACTTGCGTTGCGGCCTGCTGTTTCGCCCTTGCAAAACTTACAACCACCAATTACTCAATGGCTGCTTTGCGGTACTACCGAGTGAATGAGAAAATTACTCGGACGGGACTTTAACCCGCTAGATAAAATACCGGTAACGGCGTACGACATGTCCCCATTAATTTTTAGTGACTTAGTGCTTTTAGTACAGCTTTGGGTTCTTTTGCAACAACGTTGAGCAAAACCAAAGCTGGGCCATGAGGTGTACGATCACCACGCTCCCAGTGTCTAAGTGTACTAACACTGATACCAAATGCAGAAGCAAACTCATTTTGTGACATACCAACATTAGCTCGAATGTTTTTGACATCAATAGGAGTAAATTTATGTACTACTGCATTTCCTTTTTTGCCCTTTGAAAACTCTATAGCTTCCTCAAGGCCCTGCTTGATACTATTAAATGCATTACTCATTTTGGCCTCCATAGTTTTTAATAAGTAGAGCAGTAAATTTAGCTAATTCATTACGCTCTGATTTGGAAAGATTTGATTTTTCACCTTTGCCGAACAATGTTAAAAGGAATAACGGTATAGCATCGTTATGGTAATAAAAAATGACGCGAACACCTCCACTTTTTCCTTTTCCATGAGAAGCCCACCTTAGTTTCCGTATGCCTCCAGTTCCTTGCATTAACTCTCCACAAGATGGATGCGCAGCTAAATAATTGATAATACTTTGTCTTTCTGACGAAGTGAGTAATTTATCAGATCGTCTTAGATATTCAGGGAGTTCTACGATAGCTTGCATAGAATCATCGTAATCCAATGGATTATAGGTGTCAAGGAGGGATTTTCTATACTAACGCCTAAAACAGGTGTGGTTTTGCATCGCCTGCTTTTTCTGGTTAGAATATTTTCCTTGGTTTCTGAAAAGTATAAAATTTGACATCATTATTTTTTACAGCCAAATATCCTAGAACTTCTGAACAATGAATATCGTTATCCCATAGGTTTTTACAAAGATTAAATTCCCACACAAGAGTTCCTACAGAGTAGGGTTTTAATGCAGTGTAGGCTGGTTGAGATAAATGCTCTCTCGTACTATTAATGTCGGCCACGACATTGTATAACAAATTGATCGGTAATCCACATGGATGCCGTTTTGTTTTAGTGCATAGCTCTTTTGGAATTTTTTTACCAAACTCCGGATTCGAATCTCTTATTTCAATGCCGTGCAGTACATCATTGCCGCTAGCAGACTGTGATAATGCTAATGAATGATTTTCTATGTTAGTTTTATTTATCTTTGCAGGCTGAAGAAATCTGGTTATTTTTATATCCATTTTTTCTGACAGCTTGCTATCTATTTTACAAGGGTTCTCTTGAAATGTGGTTTTCCCAAATTCATTTATACATTTATAAATTTCGCCATTAGCCTGCCCACAAATAATCCCTATTACAATTGAAATTATAATGTAGTATTTCAAAAGTTTGCCCAATTGTGATTCCCTTTTTGTTTCTAACAGCTTATTCTATGCAGTAAATCACATTTAATGGCGATTTTATATACATTGATTTTTTTATTATTTAAAAATCAATAGCTTACAGGCTTAGTCTGAAACTGCAAGAACATTAAATGCGATACTCTTACCAAATCTTGATTCGATAAAAATCCTCCATCAAAGGAAATCAATATGTCCAGAAAAGCAATTATTACCCTTCACCTCGCCCTGGCAGCCTTTTTTTCACCGATATTATTAATGGTGGGACTTTCCGGTGGTCTTTATTTGATCGGCGAAAAGGGCAGCTTTGAACAACAGGAAATCTACCGAGGGGAAATCGCCGATTTTAACTTAGCGACCAAAGACACAGAAAGCCAGATCAGAGCGTTTATTCAAAGCCATAATATTGATCATGAATTTGAATATATTAAGGGGAATGGCAAACAATCCGTTACCCGTCCAACCTCAAAACAACATTTATTATTTAAGATTAAAGGTAAACAACTGATCGTAACTCAACGCACCCCAAATTTTGTTGCATCCATAGTGGAACTACACAAAGGGCACGGCCCAAGAGCTTTTAAGACCTTCCAAAATTTTATGGCGGTAGGATTATTGCTTATTTTGCTAAGCGGTTTATATTTGGGATTGACCTCACCAATGTTTAAATATAAAACCCTTTATATCAGCGGATTAGGCGGTGCGCTATTTCTGTTTTTGGCGTTGTTTTAAACACTGATGACTTTAAAATAAATCGTAGGGTGGGCAGTTTTTTATGCCCACCATTTTTGGCTAATTGTGTATTGTGGTGGGCCGAACCAAGAGTAGGTGCCTTAAGCAAAGATTGCCCAGCCTACAAAGCAAACTAACGAATAGTTGCTAATACCTCATCACCCCATCCAATCAATTTGTCGTTCTTAAAAACTAAAGGGGTAGTTTCATCTTTAGTGGTTTCACCATCCGATTTAGTGTGCTGAGTACGGTAGTAAAGGACTCGATATTCATCATTTTCTTTCATAAAAGCATCCGAAAAACTCGGCGCGCCCAGTTTGCTGATAATGGCTGAGCGTTCTGCCTGAAGCTCCAAGCCACTGATCGTCTCTCTATTTTGTCTTTGTTGAGACTCCCAGTTATTGTCGTCCCAATCATGGTCGCCAGCCACAATCACACAACCACTTAATGTCAAAAGAAAAATTGCGACAATGCTGCCAATTAATAATGATTTCATGTTATTACCTTGCTTTAATAAGCGATATTCGTTTTAGTTTCAATTGGTTAGAGAAAATTAATCGTGTCAACGGCATCTGGAAGACGTTTTCACAAATCACAACATAGTGATATACCGAACCATAACACCAATTTATTAATAATCAACTTAAAAGTTATTTCAAGATGTGTTTAACCCAAGCGAATGATCCAAAGTGGAAAAACTCAGAATTTGACATACACTGATAATGTCGATTAAAAAACTGAGCCCTCCAAAATATGAAGCGCCCTCCATTCTTATATGGCTTTATAGAAGCTCTTATAAAAACTTTTCTCTTACTGACAATAGCTTGTGGAGGTAGCAGCGACGATCCCGAAACAGTTCCTCCCACATCTTTTTCAGAAAAAATTTCCAATGTCACGATTAATGACTCAATGGTATTTTTTGCGGTCGAAGTGGCTGATGGACGGTATGAATTATTTGGCATCAACCCACTCAACGGAGAACGTAACGATATTAGCGATGTTTTTTCTGCAACAGGCAATTTAACACCAGTCAGTGTTAGCGCCGATGGCACTCGGATCGCCTATCGGGCCGATAGAGATAACGATGGCATGGATGAGTTGTACAGCAATCTGGTGGATGGCAGCAATGAGGTCCAATTAACCAATCTTTTAGAAACCAGCCAGACTCATATCAATTGGCAATGGATGCCAGATGGTAGCCGAATTATTTTCCGAAGCGATCCCGATGATGATGGGATTTTCGAAGTCCAGAGTATCTTACCGGATGCTAGTGATTTACAGGAGATCAGCGGTGATTTATCAGTAACTTGCGTTGCCGCTGTTTGCTGGAAGATTGCCAATAATTCGAGTGCTGTGACCTTTAAAACTGAATCTCTCAATCAAAATTCACAAATTTCTCAAAACCTGTTTGCTGTGGCGGCTGACGGTTCAGGACTGATCCAGTTAAATCAAACTTTAAATATCGATTCACAGATCAACGACTGGCAGTTTGCGCCAGATAGCTCACTCATCGCTTACACCAGTCAAAACAGCGGCGAAGTCAGTCAGCTCTATATTGTACAAGCGGATGCCAGCGCCAGAACTTTGCTCAATAGCAATTCACTTGCTATCGGGGTTGAATCGTTTGTCTGGGCACCGAATAGTAATCAGATAGCTTTTACTGATGACAGCTTATCGGCAGGTCTCGCCAGCTTATATGTCAACTTACCCGATGCTAGCGCTCAAATTCATTTGATTGACACTTTTGAAGTCGCCAACCCGGTGGTGTTTGATTGGCAATGGGCACCGGATAGCTCACGCATTGCTTATACAGCCGATCAAGAGATTGAAGGAATTTTTGAATTATTCACCGTGCAAAATGATGGTCAATGGCATCGACGAATGAACCCGCCGTTGCCTGAAAATGGTGTTGTACAAAACGAATGGCAATGGTCACCGACCAGTGATTATATCGCATTTTATGCTGAAATAAATCAGGCTAATAATTACGATGAATTATACAGCGCAACCGCGGATGCCAGCCAACTGAATCAAGTGAACCAACTACACAATAGCGACCTGGCTGTCACTCAACAACACTGGACTCTGGATGGCAATCGACTCATTTATTCGACCATGAATTCAGATGGAAACATTGGCGCGATTTATTCGGTGCTCAGCGATGGCACCAGTGTTACCCAAATAACCAATGAGTTGTCCGATAATCAAACCATCAAACAGGGCTACCTGATCTCGCCAAACAGTGCCAATATTGCCTATCAAATTGATTCGTTAGACGACAAGACTTCCAGCTTACATCTTGGCGCAGTTAATGCATCTAATCGTATCAATCTGGTAACGGCTGGAAATGTGCTGAAAGCTTATTGGTTAACAGATAGTTCAAGAATAGTTTATGTGGTAAAAACGGATGATAATGTCTCAGAACAAATGTATTCGATTCTTACTGATGGTACGGGCAAGGTTAGACTATATTGATTTATCAAGAAATCAGCTGGAAACAGGTGTCGATTGAAAAAACGACTTGTTAGCAAGTATCGAAGTGTTAACCAGTCTATCTTACCACCCCCCAAAATCGGATAAAATATTGCTATAATCGACACGAACGATTATCTGAAAATAATCATAACAGGAGATCAATAATGAAATATTTACTCATTTTAACATCCATAATAGGCAGCAACCTAGTTGCCGCGCAAAACCAAACCACGCTGTGTAACTTTGGGGATCAACAAAGGAAGATTGAAGTCGTTTATCCTGACGACGAAGAAATTGCCTGCGAAGTACTATATACAAAATATGGCAAGGTGAAAGTTTTGTGGAGCGCGCTCTCCGACACCAATTACTGTCAGCAAAAAGCCTCCGCATTTATTGAAAAACAACAAGGCTGGGGCTGGAAATGTGATAGTCAAATTGAAGGTACTGATGATGCGCAAACAGAGCCAGCGATAGAGGAAAGTGAGCCTGAATCGGCTGAGCTTGAACCTGTAGAAAGTGAAGAATCTGAAATAAAGTAACTGTATGGGTAGTCCAAAAAATGGACTTTTGACTTATTTTAAAAAGCGGTTTCGCAGCGCTTAGCGCTGCGAAACATTTTTAAAAATCATCCCGCAGGGAAAAACAAAACCCTATACAACCGCCTTCAATGCATCCGCCACATAATCCAAACAATGAGTATTCAATCCAGCCACATTGATCCGACTGGAATCAGCCATATAAATAGAAAATTCATTACGCAACCGCTGCACTTGCTCTTTAGTGATCCCCAGATAAGTAAACATTCCTTTTTGCTGAGTAATAAAACTAAAATCCTTATTGATGCCTCTTTGCTCAATTTTTTCCAGCAAATTTCTACGCAAAGATTTAACCCGTACCGCCATAGAATTAAGCTCGTTTTCCCATTCAGTGCGTAGCGCCGCATCATGCAGTACAATATCCACCAAAAAACCGCCATAAGCTGGTGACATGGAATAATTCGCTCTGGCGACATCTTGTATTTGAGTTTCAATGGCTTTCGCCTGAGAAGCATTTTTAGTTTGAACGAGTAAAGTTCCAGTTCGCTCACGGTAAAGTCCATAGTTTTTAGAACAGGAAGTAGCAATCAACATTTCTTCTACTTGTGATGATAAATATCGAACCCCTTTAACATCTTCGATGATGCCATCACCTAAACCTTGATAAGCGATATCAACAAAAGGAATAAATCCCTGCTTGTTAGCTCTTTCGGCAATCCGCTGCCAATGTTCAAATGACAAATCGGCTCCAGTCGGATTATGGCAACAGCCGTGCAATAACACGATATCGCTTGGCCCTAACTCCGCCAGTTTTGCATCCATAGCATCAAAATTAACCGCGCTGGTGGTATTGTCAAAATACGGGTAAGTTTTTATTTTTAATCCGGCTGCGCTAATCAGCGGAATATGATTCGCCCAGGTTGGGTCACTCACCCAAACAGTCAGATCTTCTTTCATTCGACTTAAGAATTCTGAGCCAACTCTTAGCGCGCCGCAACCACCTGGCGTTTGTAAGCCGGAGACTCTGGAATCCATTAATATTGAAGAGTCAGCGCCTAATACTAATTGCTTAATGCCTTCAACAAATCCCACCACGCCACCAGGGCCAATATAAGTCTTTGAGTTTTCAGTTTCCATATGTCGTTTGGCGGCTTTCTGGATCGAGGTCATAATGGCGGTATGACCGGTTTCATCTTTGTATACACCAACTCCCAAATCAACTTTGTCTGGATTAGAGTCTTCACGAAAAGCGCCAATCAAACCTAACAAAGGATCGGCAGGTAAAGCATTCAGCTGATCAAACATGATACCACTCCGGTTGCATTAAAATATAAAATGATGTGTTAAAAAAATATAAACCATTGTACTCTCCGAGCGGTTAACTCGGCTAGATAATTAGCTAATGAATAGCAAAAAAATCTAAGCATTTTGCAGAACCTCAAATAAGGCTCCGCAAACTTCAATTAATCAGCGGCAAGTACCGTGGCAGCCACTTCACCAAAACCAATGCGCGCCGCACCTTCTTTTTGACACCAACCGCGCATGATCACGCAATCACCATCTTCCAGGAATGTCCGAATTTCGCCATTATCTAATTCGATTTTTTGCTTTCCGCCATTGCTTAATTCCAGCATAGAACCCGCTTCTTCCGGCGTTGGCCCCGATTGAGTACCGCTGCCAAACATATCGCCCGGCCGTAAGTTACAACCATTAACAGTATGATGAGCGATCATTTGCGCCACAGTCCAATAAGAATGACGAAAGCTCGACAGTGACAGATGGCTAGCTGGTTGACCTTCGCTACGCATTTTTTCCGTTTCCAGCTGTACCTCTAATTGAATATCGAAAGCGCCAGCGGCGCGGTTATGTTCTGATTCTAAATAAGCCAGCGGCTGCGGATCGGCCTCATCACGAGTCCAGCTTGATCGATAAGGCGCTAGCGCTTCAGTTGTCACAATCCAGGGGGAAACGGTTGACGCAAAATTTTTGGCTAAAAAGGGTCCCAATGGCTGGTATTCCCAGGCTTGTAAATCACGCGCTGACCAGTCATTAAACAAACACATACCAAACACATGATCTTCTGCATCGTCTATGCTAATCGCGTCGCCTAGCTGGTTTCCTTTTCCCATAAAGATCCCTACTTCCATTTCGTAATCCATTCGCTTACAAGCTGCAAAAACTGGCTCAACTGCATCAGGCGCTTTCAACTGACCTTTAGGTCGTTTAAAGGTTTGTCCGGAAACATCAATGGATGAAGAGCGGCCGTGATAACCAATAGGTAGCCACTTGTAGTTTGGCAATAATGGGTTATCAGGACGAAAGAGTTTGCCGACCGAAGTGGCATGATGAATTGAGGTATAAAAATCGGTGTAATCGCCAATTCTGCAAGGCAATGAGTATTCCACATCGCCTTGGCTGATCAGACAGCCTGCCAATTTAGCCTGTTCATCTGAGCCGCTCGCCAGTGCATTCGATAATGCCAAACGTAGAGCAGACCAGGCATCTTTACCCATGGCCATAAAGCCATTTAATTCAGGCGCATCACAAACCGCGATGGCCGCTTGTGCTAAACCGCTAAATGCTTCGCTTTTTCGAGCGGCGGCTAAATCCAGCACTTGGTCACCAATCGCTACGCCAGCGCGAAAATTTTCTTTTGAACCAGCACATCTAAAGATAGCAAATGGTAAATTTTGAATAGGGAAATCGGTATTGCCGGAATTGGCGGATTCGACCCAACTGATTAAGTCCGGGTTGTGAGTTTGGTTAAGCATCTTAAATAAGCTCCTGATTTTGTAATCGGTTTGTAAATTTACAACCAATAAGAGAAGTTAGACTTGAGTGTCCTGGCGAGATTTTATTCGCTTTTCAACTTTTAGTCGATTAAATAGATTGGCAGCGCCGGTACGATTAACCACATTCAGTTTTTGTAAAATTAAACTGACATGATGTTTAATGGTCGCCTCCTGAATATCGAGGCTATAGGCAATTTGTTTATTGAGCTTACCATCACTTAGCATGGAGAGCACTTTAAACTGCCGAGGACTTAGTGATGCGATCTTTTCAGAAAGGCATTCACTCTTCTCACGGCGAGTTCTCAGCGAATTATTATCCAGCGGATTCTTTAATTCGCCGGGTAGCCAGACATTTCCGCTTAAGATTTCACCGATTGCATCAGCAAAAATCTCAAGTGTACTGGATTTAGGGATAAACCCAGAAGCGCCCAATTTAACCGCTCGATAGACGATCATCGGTGACTCACTGGCGGAAACAATCACAATATTAAGGTTCGGGTGGGTATGTCTGAGTGTAGTTAACCCTGAAAGACCAGAGTTTCCCGAAATATGCACATCCATAAACACATAATCAATTTCTGAGTTTTGCTCAAGTCGCTGCTCTAGCTGAGCGAAATTATCCACCTCGATAACATCATACTCGGAGATTTGTTGAGAAAGCAAGCGGGTTAAAGCATCTCGAAATAACGGTTGTTCGTCAGCGATGATTATCTTCATTCTATCTCCAAACAAAGTCTTTCCAAGCAGGATAGCTCCAGCCGTATAGCTTAAAATATCCAAAGAGGGTATTTTATATGGCCGTAGTGATTACTTCAAATACTGATTGAGCTTTATTCGAAAAAGTTAGGTTCAACCTGAAGCAACCTGTACCGACTGAAAAAGAACAGCCTGCCCGCGGGCAGACCTCTTTTTTAGTTACCTATTTTCTTATGCTATGTGCCAATTTATACAGAGAAGGTAAAACTAACAGTGTCAGCAAGGTCGATGAAATAATGCCGCCAATCACAACTGTTGCCAACGGTCGTTGAACTTCTGCACCCGCACCGGAATTAAATGCCATGGGCACAAACCCCAGGCTCGCAACAAGCGCCGTCATAAGAATGGGGCGAAGTCGCTGACTTGCACCATGTCGAATAGCTTCCAGCAGATCCGTTCCGCGTTCACGGATTTCTCGAATAAATGAAATCATCACTACCCCGTTGAGTACTGACACACCAGATAGCGCAATAAAGCCAACCGCTGCCGAAATAGAAAGCGGCATGTCTCTGATAGTCAGAGCTAATACGCCTCCAGTGAGTGCGAGTGGAATTCCAGTAAAGATAATAAGACTATCTCTGAACGAGCCGAAAGCACCAAATAGCAAGCCCAAAATAAGCAACAATGTCATTGGTACGACTAATGATAATCGCTGGCGGGCAGATTCCAGTTGTTCAAAAGTACCACCATACTCAATCCAGTAACCACTGGGCAGGTTCAGCTCACTATTCATCAAATCTTGCGTTTGTTTGATGAATGAGCCTAAGTCTCTATCCACCACATTGGCGGTGGCGACCACGTTACGTTTTCCATTCTGGCGATTAATCTGATTCGGCCCCTGGATTTCCTTAATAGTTGCAATTTCACCGAGTGGTACATATTTTAAATCGGGATCTGCCAGACTTGATAGCGCTATGGGGATCTGCGATAAACTTCTCGGATCTTTACGGACCGATTCATCCATTCTGACCATCAGTTTAAATCGCCGATCGCCTTCATAGATCAAACCGGTTTGAATACCGCTGATCGCAACTTGAATAGCCAATTGAAGATCACTCACATTGAGTCCCAATAGCGCCATATGATCGCGCTGCGGTTCAATGGAAAGCATTGGCAAACCTTTCATTTGCTCTACCCGAACATCTTGTGCGCCAGCAACACGAGTTAAAATGCGACTGGCTTTTTCGCCATATTCAGCCAAAATTTCGAGATCATCACCGTAGATCCTGACTGCTACATCAGAGCGTACGCCCGCAATCAACTCGTTAAAACGCATTTCGATTGGCTGAGTAAATTCATACTTGTTACCCGGCACTGCTTCAACAACCGCGCGTAACTCACTGAGGAATTGTTGCTTAGTTTTGTCAGGATCAGGCCATCGTTTTCTCGGTTTTAAAATTAAAAAAGTATCGGCAACATTTGGCGGCATTGGATCGGTTGCAATTTCCGGCGTACCAATTTTTGCGAATACTCGCTCGATCTCCGGCAATTTCCGGATCTCATTTCCAAGTTGAATTTGCATACTGACAGACTGCTCTAACCCGGTACCAGGAATACGCAAAGCGTGAAGAGCAATATCATGCTCATCGAGCTGAGGCAAAAACTCAGTCCCTAATCGGGTTACCTGAATGCCACTGACCACAACGAAAATTGCCGCGACAGAGAGCACTGGAATAGGACGTTTTAAAGTGAGTGATAAGAGCGGCTGATAAAGATAACGCGCCTTTCTCATTATCCAGTTTTCTTTTTCACTGACCTTTCCCCGAACAAAAATCGCAATCGCCGCTGGTACAAAAGTAATCGAAAAAATTAATGCACCCAATAACGCGGCAATTACGGTAAATGCCATTGGCTGAAACATTTTTCCTTCAACGCCACTTAACACCATGATCGGCACATAAACCAGCATGATGATCAGTACCCCAAATACCGCCGGACGAAAAACTTCTGCGGTACTTTGAGTCACTTCTTGCAAACGTTCAGATAAAGATAAAGTGCGATTTAATTTCAGTTGAGCCTGGGCTAAACGTCGCAAGGCATTCTCCACAACAATCACCGCGCCATCGACAATCAATCCAAAATCGATTGCGCCAAGGCTCATCAGGTTGCCTGATATTTTGTTACTCGCCATGCCGGTAATTGCAAACAACATACTCAACGGAATGACCATTGCCGTGATCAATGCGGCGCGAAAATTCCCCAGCAGCGCAAATAAAACTACAATTACCAGCAGCGCCCCTTCCAGCAAGTTTTTTTGGACTGTCGCGATGGTTTTATCCACCAGAGTCGTTCGATTATAGGCGGCTTCAGCGACCACTCCTGGTGGTAAACTTAAATTCACCTGAGTCAACCTTTCGGCCACCGCTTTTGAAACCGTTCGACTGTTTTCACCGATCAACATAAAGGCCGTACCTAACACCGTTTCTTTACCATTCTGGGTGGCGGCCCCCGTTCTAAGTTGTTTGCCCAGCTGAACTTTTGCAACATCTTTTATTCGCACTGGTGCATCGTCTCGTTTGGCGATGACGAGTTCGGAAATATCTTCCATCGTTTGTAATTGACCTGGAGAGCGAACCAACCACTGCTCGCCGTTACGTTCAATATAACCAGCACCAGCATTACGATTATTTTTTTCCATTGCAGCAATTAAGTCAGTGATAGTTACTTTGTAGGCCAGCAACTTTCCAGCAAGCGGTGTCACCTGGTATTCTCGCTCAAAACCACCAATACTGTTAATTTCTGTAATCCCGGGAACTTTTACCAATTGCGGCCTGATAATCCAGTCTTGAATAGTACGTAAATCTTCTGAGGTATAAGCTTCACCATTAGCTTTTAGTGCCCCTTCTTCGGCTCGAATAGAGTAAGTGAAAATTTCTCCCAGACCGCTGGCGACTGGCCCCAAGTCTGGTTCAATCCCTTTGGGTAGATCGCTGCTAACACCTCGCAATCGTTCACTAATTTGCTGTCTTGCCCAATAGATATCAGTACCTTCTTCAAAAATAACTGTCACCTGTGAAAGACCGTATCGAGATAGTGAGCGGGTATAATCCATTTTAGGAATACCAGCCATCGCATTTTCTACGACATAGGTGATCCGTTGCTCTGATTCGAGTGGCGAATAACCTTCCGCTTGTGAATTAATTTGTACCTGAACATTAGTAATATCAGGCACCGCATCAATTGGTAATTTGTAGGCGTTGTAAAAGCCAAGCATTGCAACAAACAAGGTGGCGAGCAAGATCAGCCAGCGCCTTTCTACCGAAAAGGCGATTAATCGATTCATCATAATTTTATCTCCTAGTGGTCATGGCTGGCGCCGTCTTTAAGAACGTCGGCCTTAAGCAAAAAACTATTTTCAGTGACATACTCAGTTCCAGGAACGATCCCAGCAAGAACTTCAATATACTTTCCGTCGCTCTGACCAAGCTCTAGCATTCGAACTTCAAAAGTATTTCCGTACCTGGCAAATACCACAGACATATCGCGAAAACTTTGCAACGCACTGGTCTTAACTGCCATTGGTACCTGTTTTTTTTCAATTTCGATATCGGCTTTAATGTGCATGCCCGGACGCCAATGCCCATCGGTATTTTTTACCACTGCGCGCGCTCGGGCAATATGCCCGCCGGTCATCTTTGGTGCAATATAACTAATACTCGACTCAACTCTTTTGTGATGATGTAAATCATAAAGCTCAACTTTTTGGCCAATCGCAAGACGCTCTATATTTTCTGGAAACGCCGAAAGATCGACCCATACTTCTGAAAGGTCCGTTACCTCTAACAGGGCAGACTCCTCTGATTTATCACCAATATTAACCAACACTTTAGTCACTTCGCCATCGGTGGGACTTTGCAAATAATAAGTCTGTAAGGTTTGAGTATTTTGCAGAGTTGCGAGTCTTTGACCTTTAGTAATTCTATCGCCGGTTTGAACATGAATATTTTTCACCAAACCAGGATAAGGTGCGTGTAACCTGAAAAGCTTATCATCAGGAATGCTGATCACGCCAAACAAGGTATCGCTAAATGTAAGTTGTTGCGGCTCAACGAGTTCCGTTTTGATCCCGGAAAGCTTTAACAGCCGGTCACTAATTTCTGCGCGGCCTTCATGATTTTCATAACGCCAACGGTAAGATTGATTATTAAACTGAGCTTCAATGGTTACGTCAAAAGAATGAGGTTCCACCACTTCCTGATTGCTAACCAGATAATCTCTTTCTGCTAAAAATATCAGATTATCTTGAACGCCGCCTAAACGGTCTAACTTGACTGTCACTGTAACCAGACCAGGGTCCAACAGTTGATTGTCCTGATAAGCAAAAAGTCTCATTTCCGGGGGAACACCACTTTCAAAAACGGTGACTTCAATCGCAAAACCATCTTGCTCGAATATTTTGCCGCCATTTGGGCCTTTCACCTCAGCGTAAGTCTCTGACTCTAGCTGGCCCGAAGCAAAAACTGCGGCAACAGGGCTCAATAATAATAATAATAATATCAAAAAAATAATTCTCATTTTTTCTCTCCTGTTAGCGGCGCAGAAATTCTTGTCATGGATTGACCGGTAATTCGTTCGAGTTCTAGATGCTGTAAATAGAATTGTTGATGAATATCAATCAAGGATTTTTCAATTGAGAAAAGCTCCGACTGAGCATCGGTCCATTGCAGTACTGAATAACGACCTTTTTGATAGCCTCGCTCAGTTTCTATTAAAAGTTTTTTGGCTTGTGGAAGTAATTCATTTTTGAGTAAATGAACTTGTGTCCCTAAGCTAACCAACCGCTGTCGAATTTCTAGTAAGGTGAGTTTTAATTGACTCCTTAGCCATTCGGTTTGCAAAGTGCTTTTCTCAACGGCTATTTGTGCAGCCTGGATCCTGCCTCGGTTAGGATTAGTGAAAGCTAAAGGCATCGAGAAACTGAAGTTTAACGACTGATCGCTCGTTTGTTGATGCTGTCTGACACCAATAGAAAATTTCATATCGCTCTCACCATTGGAACGAGCCAGTTGAAAGCGAGAATCAGCCAGTCGCTGTAATGCTAGTTGATATTGCAGTTTAGGTAATTTGTCGACCGTTTGAGTAATCAATTCCCTACTTGGAACTACTGGCATGGAACTAAAAGAGCCCGCGATGATTTCAAAATTCGGTTCCGCCATCCACATCGCGGTCAATCGATGCTGCGCCAGCCTCAATTCGGCTTTTAATTGTTGCTGTTGAGCTCTAGAGCGAGCTAATCGCAGTGCCATTTTGGATACATCCGCCGCACCAACAGCGCCCGCTTTAGCGCGGCGTTTTATTGCCAACAATGCTGCCTGTTCACTATTGATTCGACGGATTATCCAGCCTTGTTGTTCCTGCAAGGCGATATTTTGATAATAGCGCCGACTGGTTTCGGCAAGAATATCCAGCCGAGCTAACTGATATTCACTTTGCAGGCGCTGAGTTTCCGCACTGGCAAACTTGAGACGACTTTCCTGCTTATCACCGAGTTCAATCAATTGACTGTAGCTCAAACTGATTTCAGCGGCATCCAGACTTTGAAAATTACCAGAGCCCAGCGCGTTCTCTATTTCACCCTCAAGTACTGGATTTGGGCTGAGGTCTGCTTGCAACTTCATCGCTTCCGCACCACGAATGATCAAGGGGTAAGCCTTTAGCTCTATATTTTCATGCAGGGTTAACTCTAAGGCTTGCTTTAAGTTGAGGGTAGATTGCGCTTGAACTGGCAGGCTACAAAGCCCACCAATTACGGTAAGCACAACTATTTTGGGGCTGGTTAGACACAGTCGCCAACCAACCTTAAAAAGGTCATTCATAATTTACTCCATAGCGGAATATACCGAGATTCGGATGCGCCGCGTTAATTAATTAGTTCAGATTTAATAATTGATGGAGTTTATCGGATTGGAGGGGGAACCGGTGGCGTATGACTGATGCTGGCCAATTGGGTTTTAAATGCCTGTGGATTTTCACTGGAGCATTTTTCGAAATGGTTTAATTCATCTGACTTAAGAAAAACATTAAAATGAATATGGAAATGCTTGTGGCAGTCATGATCCTCAGATTCGCTCCCCAGAGCGCAATATTCCAGAGTGACAGGATTTATTTTCGCATGCTGGCTATCAGAATGATGGTTGTCAGAATGATGGTTGTCAGAATGGTGGCTGTCTGTATGAGCTTCAGTGGCAACATGAACGTGCGGTAAATTAT
>JAUUYO010000039.1 GCA_030590405.1 Kangiellaceae bacterium | reverse complement strand
TTTTACAACAATTACCTTCATTTTCTGATAACCAAAAAACAAATTCGATGAAATAAAACTTGGCTGATGCTCATTTTCAACCTGAGTTAAATCCATAATTCAATCGGTCCGTTTTGGATCATCGTCCGTAAAATATCACTACGGGTAATAATGCCAAGTAAATTTGCCTTGTCATCAGTAATAGGCAAGGCTCCAATATGCTGGTTATACATCACTTTACAGATCTCATGGATCATCGTTTTATCAGAGGCCGTTAATAGCTGTTTACTCATAATATTTTTTATCGACCGTTTTGTTCTCATAGGTTCAACCACTACCGATGTATCTTCGGCTAACATGTCACGATCGGAAACAAGTCCAACCAGACGATTTTTTTCGTCAATGACCGGAAAATGACGGTAGTGATATTTTACAAAATTTGTATGAGCCTCTTCATAGGATAAATCCAGCGTCAAAGTCCTCACTGGCGAAGACATGATTTGATCGGCGTAAATAACTTGTTGACGACTGGCGATTTTGGACCCTTGATATTCATCGCTCTTTAACCGAAGTTGATCTCGCCTGACTGAATGGTCTTTGTTAGCCGAATGCTCTTTATTAACGGTGCGCTCTTTCTCGGCTAAAGGCCCTGACGAATATAGACGCTCCTTGACTGATCTGATATGCCCTTCTTCATCGCTCGAATGGAGTCTGCCTGTTTTTGCCAACGCTTCCAAAGCAAGTGGTTTACGATCAACAGAAAGCTTTGGCGGTGGGATAGCAACGCCTAATCCAACATTGTAGATCCAAAAGGTCATAAAAGTATTAAGTCCCTTCCCGTCACGAATGTAAATACTGGCACTGTTCATCGGTTAAATCATCAATTTGGATATGCATTGAGTTTAATTTTAACCGGGCTACTTGATGATCCAGCTCGTCAGGGATGTTATGAACCCCGCTTGCCAGTTTTCCTCGCTGCTCTGTTAGGTAAACTAAAGCTAACACCTGATTGGCAAAACTCATATCCATCACCATCACCATCAGCATTACCATTACCATTACCTGATTTCCTTCTGCCGCCACCAAACTAACCAATCAACCATTGGCTAATAATCGGATATTTCTACCTTATGTGGTATTGCATATAAACACTCTTACCCGTACCGCATTAGCGCTGCCAGAACGCCCTGACATAGCACCGGTTGCTCAAAACTCCAGGTAGTTATTCATATTGATCGGCACCGGACTAGGATTACAGCCACCCGGCTCGGCTTCAAAAACCCCTGGCAAACGCTCGCCACATTTTAAACAACAACCGTCCGTATCCAACGACCAATCAGTGATCTGATACCAGTCACGGCCAATCAGCCGTGTACCACAGCCATGACAATAACTGCTCGATCCTTCAGTATCATGAACGTTGCCAGTAAAAACGTAACAACTACCATGTTGCATGGCTATTTTTCGAGCGCGGATTAAAGTTGATGGCGGCGTTGAAGGCACATCCATCATTTTCCAGTCGGGGTGAAAAGCGCTAAAGTGCCATGGAACATTTGGACCCAGATTTTTATTGACCCACTCAGCCATGGTATTGAGTTCATCATCACTGTCATTGTGCCCCGGGATCAGCAAGGTAGTAATTTCAAACCATACATCGGTGTCGTTTTTCAGATAAAGTAATGTATCGAGAGCGGTTTGCAGTTTTCCGCCACAGAGCTTTTTATAGAAGCTATCGGTAAAGCCTTTGAGGTCAACATTGGCGGCATCTATATGGGCAAAAAACTCCCGTCTTGGCTCGTCACAGATATATCCAGCAGTTACCGCCACGGTCTTAATATCGTACTGTTTGCAAGCATCCGACACATCATTGGCGTACTCCATAAAAATCACCGGATCGTTATAGGTGTAGGCAATACTACGGCAACCAGATTCGTATGCGACCCTGGCCAGCTTCTCAGGCGAGGCGCTATGCGCCAATGTGTCTATTTCTCGCGACTTGGACATATCCCAATTTTGGCAAAACTTACAGGCCAGATTACAACCAGCGGTTCCAAAGGATAAAACGGATGTGCCTGGCAGAAAGTGATTAAGTGGTTTTTTTTCGATAGGATCAACGCAAAACCCACTAGAGCGGCCGTAGCTGGTTAAAACGATCTCTCCGTTATGCTCCTCCCTGATAAAACAGAGTCCTTTTTGTCCTTTATGCAATTTGCAATAACGTGGGCACAGATCACACTGGACGCGGCCATCGTCCAGTTGGTGCCAATATTTGGTCGATACCCGATTAGTAGTTATCATGAGGTTATACCTGCTTTTTTATTGCTGGTTTAATCCGACAAAACTAGCAGTTTATTTAAGCTTATGCCTTGACCTATATCAGACATAGCTAGTTTTAAATCAAACCAGATACGCTCTCGGCTATTAATGAACTTAAATCAATCTGATTGGAGAAATGCAAAATACTGTTGCTGGTGACAATTTCTTTTGCGCCAGATGCCATCAAACGTTCATAACTGTTATCCGCAAAAATACCATGAGTACCAATACAAACTGGCGCAGACATGGATTTATCCAGTAAATGTCCAATGGTCGCTTGCATCGTATGCCCGGTAGAAATGATATCATCCACCAATACCGGTGTATGTTGAAGCCAACGTTGCACCTCTGGTACCGATACTTCAACATTTCTGTCGCCATGTCGGTGTTTGGTTAAAATAATATAAGGCGCGTTGGCTAATTGAGCGACTTTGGCGACCCATTGTTCGCTCTCATTATCCGGGCCAACCAGTAACGGCATACTGACGTTCTGGATGATCCATTTTGCAATAACAGGTGCAGCAAACAAAGCCCGGTTTTCCAGCTGATATATTTCATCGAGTGAATGGTAACGGTGCAAGTGGGGATCAACGGTTACCAACCAATCGAACTGATTGGACAGCAGCTCGGCAAAATAACGTGAGCTAACGGCTTCACCTGAGTTGAACTGTTTATCCTGCCGCATGTAGGCCAGATAAGGCGCTATCAATCCAACCCGCTTAATCCCCTGCTGGCGAAGTGTATTAAGCAAAATTAACAGTGGCATCACCTTGTTATTTGGCTGGTTGAGTGAGCAGAGGATAATGGCCTGTTTGTCGATGCAATTATCGTACACCCGGAGGTAAGTTTCTCCGTCCGGGAACTGGTGAAAATCAAATCGCCCCGGCCGAACGGAAAGCTTTTGCACCAGTTGTTGTTGTAGAGGATGGTTACCATCAAGGGTATAAAGTAGTGTATTCATACATTTGCCTCCTCAATCACCACAATATCACGATGATTGTCTAAAAATTGCTGTGCATATTTAAGTTCACCTGGTGTTTCAGCATGCAAAGTTAATAGCGGTTGATTAGTTTCGACAAGATCATTCACATGGCAATGTAAACTGATCCCGGCCGCTTTGGCATCCGGCGCGCCTGCCAGTTTTGCGGTACGTGATATTAATCGGTTATTAATGTGACAAATACGGCCATAACCGCTGGCACAAAACTGATAATGGTATTTTGCCTTTGGAGGTTCAAATAGTCCTCCCTGCGCTTCGGCGATTGCCTGAAATTTTTTCCAGGCAGCCCCCGACTGTAGAGTTTTTTGGGCGAGTTTAAACCCTTGTCCGATTTTAGCGGCATTACCCATTTCTAATAGCTGACCGGCTAAGCTTAATGATCGCTCGGTTAAATCTTTAGGTGCCTGTTGGTGGTTTTGCAGCACTGCGAGCACATCAAACGCTTCAAGTGCTGGGCCAATACCTGCCCCAATCGGTTGTGAGCCATCGGTCAAACAGGTTCTCACGGTTAATCCGAGCGCCCCACCAACCTGTTTTAACAGCTCGCTCAAATCTTCACCAAATTCCTGACTGCGCACTTTTGCGGTGGCTCCAACAGGTAAATCCAGCAAAACATGGCTGGAGCCAGCCGCTAATTTTTTAGACAAAACTGAAGCAATCAACTGCCCCTCACTGTCAATATCTAATACTCGCTCAACCCGAATTAATATATCATCCGCCGGACTCAGCTTAACTGCTCCGCCCCAGGCCAAACATGCCCCCTCTTGCTCAACGACCTGACGCATTTTTTCGAGTTTTAACGCAACTGGCATCAAGGTTTCCATAGTATCAGCAGTACCTGACGGCGAAGTAATGGCGCGGGAAGATGTTTTGGGTATCACCAGCCCATTTGCCGCAACAATCGCGACAATAATGGGGGATGTCCGATTGCCGGGCAAACCGCCCACGCAGTGTTTATCCATCACCTGATTGACTGGCCAACTAAGCGTTTCACCGGCATTCACCATGGCCTTTGTTAATGCAATAATTTCAGCCAGGTTCAACTTGTAACCGGAGCAAGCGGTGATAAAAGCCGCTAAATGAACATCCGCATAACGACCGGAGGTAATATCCTGCACAATCGCATTGAGATCTTTTTCGCTTAATTCATTACCGTAAATTTTTGACCGAACATTACTTAAAGAGTCGATCGGTTTAGCATAGCTAATGGTTGCTGGTTGATGGTGTTTAGCTGACAATAAATCCCAGGCGATGTTGGATAATCCCATTTCTCCAGGAGAAAGTAATCCGTTATCGACAATGTTTAGCGTAGCAACAATAGATTGTCCGTTAGTTGCTACACGTAAACGTGCTTGCGAATCAAATCCCTCCGCTCGACAAACAGGCGATTCACGGCGCAGGTATACAATTGGTTCTTGATAGGTGTCAATCCCTAATCGTTTTAGCCGTAACGCCTTTTGTGGACGATCATCAGTTGGTTTCATTTAGTTTCTCTGACGGATTATATCTTCTATTGGTATTAATCATCGCTATTGTCTTCACAAATATCATGCAATGCTCTTAATCTATCACTCACCAGCTGATCAAATGACTTGATATTTTGCCCTTCTGGCAAACATAATAATTCGATTGCCTGTTGTATGTGCTCAACGGCATAAAGGTTAAATAGTTTTTGTTCAACCGCATCAATCACTGACTGCTTCAAATTTAAGTGTGGCATATTCGCTTTTGGAATAATAACGCCCTGTTCTCCGGTTAGTCCTCTTGCATTACACAAAGTAAAAAAGCCTTCTATTTTTTCGTTTACTCCACCCACCGCTTGCACTTCGCCAAATTGATTGATTGAACCTGTCACTGCAAACGATTCTCTGATCGGTTTTTCGGTGATTGCCGATATCAAAGCGCAAAGCTCTGCTAAAGAAGCACTATCACCATCAATAAACCCATACGACTGTTCCATCGTAATGTTGGCCGAAAGAGTCAATGCAAAATCCCGTGCATACTGGCTGGCGAGGTATCCCGAAAGGATCAACACGCCTTTAGAATGAATAGAGAGTCCGAGTTCACTTTCTCTTTCTATGTCCACGATGCCTTTTTTTCCGGGAAAAACGGTCGCGGTAATTCTTGCAGGTGTCCCAAATTCAGTTGAGCCAATTTGCCAAATGGTTAAACCATTCACACTACCAACCATTAAGCCATCGGTATTAATGATAATCTGTCCTTGTAAAACATTTTCAAGCATCTGGTTTCGAATACGAGAGTGCCGGTACTCTCGTTGATTTTGCGCATCAAGCAAATGGCAACTATCGATTTTTTCATCGGCTTGCAACTCTCGTAATAGATCGGCCTCACCAAGTAATTCAAAAAGCTCGCCAAAACGAGCGCTTAATTTTTGTTGATGACCACAAAAACGCGCACTATAATTAACCAGCTCGACAAAACCTTGTCGGGTTATTGGTGCAAACTTTTCTGATTGACTAATACTTTTCACCAGTTGTGCCATTTGAATAATGGTCTCATCGGTTCTATCAAGCTGCTCATCAAAATCAACCAACACGCGAAATAACTCACTGAATTCTGGATCTTGTTGCTGAAGCAAATAATAAGACTCACGACTTCCCACTAAAATAACTTTTAACTTTAATGGCACCGCATGAGGATTCAGGCCAATGGTTACCATTACCTGAACTTCGCCCATCGGCGGCTCAAATTTTAATTCCTGAGTTTGCAGCGCTTGTTTAAGCTGTCCCCAAACATAAGGTTCTTCAAATAATTTTTCTACTTCAACCACCAGATAACCACCGTTAGCACGATGCAGGGCACCACTGCGAATGTGTTGAAAACTGGTCGAAACCGCGCCGCTTTCACTGCGGTACTCGACACGTCCAAACAGGTTGATATAAGTCGGATGCGCTTCATAAACCACCGGAGCACCCGGTGATGCTGAATTAGTTACCAAAAGATTAGGCACAAACGCTTGTTGCAACAATTCTCTTAATTCGTGGTCATTTTTAAGCTCTGAAGATTCTGATAAATTAAAATGCTCTAGAATAGATTTAACCAGGTTTTGTCTGATCGCTTTAAAATAAATTTGTGCGCCTATCAATCCCTGATATTTATTTTCTAATTCATCAACCAGTGGCGCTATCGCGTTATTGATGGTTGTTGAATCTAACTGCTGAAGTGCATCATAAGACTCTCGCGACCACTGAGGTGTTGCTAAAAGAGCCTCACTCAATTTTTCTTCCAGCTCATCGATTGTTTGATTAATTTCGTCCCGCTTGTGCTGGTTTAAACCTGCAAATTTAATATCATCAACCGCCTGACCATCGATAATAGGTGAGAATGAAATATTATTGCCCTCTTGATATAAAGCAATGCTTTTCTGATTGGCTTCTTTTTCCAATAAGTTGACTGCCGAGTCTATTTTTTGTTTGAAAAATTTATCGATCGCGGTTCTTTTTCTCTGATAATCCGGATTTTCAAAAGCGGCGGGAATAGTAACTAATAAATGGCTGACCATATTGTGACAATCGTCGACTAATTTCTTACCTTGACCAGTCGGCATTTCGATTGCCCAGGGTTCACGAACATCTTCAAAGTTATTCACATAGATCCAGTCGGCAGGGGTATTTTGTAACAGAGCTTTGGTTTGCAAATGCCTCATCACCATGGAGATCCGGCCACTACCACTATTTCCCATCACAAATAGATTATAGCCAGTCCTTTTAGATCGTAATCCAAATGCCAAGGCTTTTTTTGCCCGCTGCTGGCCTAAGAATTCGTCGCTGGCAGTTAAATCAGCAAGAGATTCAAAAGGCAATTCATCTGGACCAATGGTTGCGGATAATTGCTCGACTGTTAATGGATTGATCGACATAAAAACCTCATTTCCGTTTGGCTTCTTTAATTAATATCTTCGTCACTGTTTACTGCAAAGGTTTCTAATAACAAAATTGCCATTAATCTAAGTTTAAACTATATTCTAACAAGTTGCTCCTCAATAAAAAACGCCAGTTGACATACACCCTCTCTAATTCAACATTTATTGATCCAAACACAACTTAATTAAAAAGAAAAAGCGTATGCTTTAACTCAAAATAGGTTTACAGCAGTTTCCAAATACTCTGGAAGTAAATTCATCAGTTACCAGCAGGTGATTTTTATGCAAAACAAGCTTTTCTCCATGATGGACGGTAATCAAGCGGCAGCCCATGTTGCTTATGCGTTAAACGAAGTCATTGCCATCTATCCCATCACCCCGGCATCCCCTATGGGCGAACATGCCGATAGCTGGAGCGCGCTAGAGCAAAAAAATTGTTTGGGAACTGTTCCTACTATTATTGAAATGCAAAGTGAAGGCGGCGCGGCAGGTGCTATCCACGGAGCCTTGCAGGCTGGCGCTTTAACTACAACTTTTACCGCCTCTCAGGGATTGTTGTTAATGCTACCCACTATGTTCAAAATTGCTGGCGAACTCACCCCAACGGTTTTTCATGTGGCTTCTCGCTCAATTGCGGCGCAGGCCTTGTCAATTTTTTGCGATCATAGCGATGTGATGGCCGCCCGTAGTACCGGGTTTGCCCTGCTGTGTTCCAATTCAGTCCAGGAAGTGATGGATTTTGCCCTGATCAGTCAACTTGCCAGTCTACGAGGCCGGATCCCGGTTTTGCATTTTTTTGATGGTTTTAGAACCTCGCACGAAATAGCTAAGATAAACCCACTCTCCGCAGCGACCATGCGCGAATTAATATCGACAAAGGATATTCAAGCCCATCGGCAAAGAGCGCTTTCACCAGAGCGACCAGTGATCCGCGGAACCAGTCAAAACCCCGATGTGTTTTTTCAAGCCAGAGAGTCGATTAACCCCTACTACGACGCCTTTCCAATCATCGTGCAAGATGCAATGGACAGCTTTGCCAGGCTCACCGGACGTCAATATCGATTATTCGAATACCATGGAGCGCCTGATGCGGAGCGAGTCATTGTTCTGATGGGTTCCGGCTGTGAAACGGTACAAGAGACTGTTGAGCAACTCAACAGCAATGGCCAACAAGTCGGGCTGGTAAAAGTTCGGCTTTATCGACCATTTGACGGCAAGGCGTTAATTAAAAGTCTCCCACAATCGGTTAAATCAATTGCTGTACTCGATCGAACCAAAGAGCCGGGTTCAGGTGGCGAGCCGCTGTATAAAGACGTGATTACCGCAGTAGCACAAGAGTTAACCAGTCGCCAGACACGGTTTAAGTCGATGCCCAAAATCATCGCTGGTCGTTATGGATTATCTTCCAAAGAATTTACCCCCGGTATGGTGAAAGCCGTTTTTGATGAGTTAAATAAAAACGATGCTAAAAGCTGTTTTACTATCGGCATTGTTGATGATGTCAGTCACTTGAGTCTTAACTGGGACGATAATTATCGTACCCAACCTGACTGCGATAATTTTCAAGCCATTTTTTACGGATTGGGTTCCGATGGCACCGTAAGTGCGAATAAAAACTCAATCAAAATAATCGGTCAATCAAGCGCTCTTTTTGCCCAGGGCTATTTTGTTTATGATTCTAAAAAAGCTGGCGCGGTGACTATTTCTCATTTGAGGTTTGGCCCCAAACCGATCCAGTCAGCCTATCTGATTGAAGACGGACAAGCCGATTTTGTAGCTTGTCATCAATCAAATTTTCTACAGCGATATCCGTTATTAAATAAAGCAAAAATAGGCGCGATTTTTTTACTAAATACTTCCAGTCCCAAAGAAGATACCTGGGATGCTTTACCCGTTGAGGTTCAAATTCAACTGATTGAAAAGAAGATCAAATTTTACGCCATTGATGCCTATTCAGTTGCCAGGCAATCAGGCTTGGGCAAGCGGATCAATACTATAATGCAAAGCTGTTTTTTTGCGACATCTAAAGTACTAAATAAACAACAAGCTATTAGTGAAATTAAAATCGCGGTGGAAAAAACTTACGGCACTAAAAGTAAACAAATTATCAATGCTAATATCAAAGCAATTGACTCCGCGCTTGAACAACTCTATGAAGTGTCGGTCCCTGATGCTGATGGTCATTTATTAAAAGAAAAAGAAAAAGAAACTAGCCAATTAGAAATTCCAGAATTTATTCAAAAGGTCACCAAAGAAATTATTGCTGGTCGGGGCGATCGGATCCCAGTAAGCTTACTGCCCGTTGATGGAACTTTTCCAGTGGGAACCGCAGCTTATGAAAAACGCGACTTATCGGTCGAAATACCTGTATGGGAAACCGATCTTTGTACTCATTGTGGCAAATGTGTTTTTGTTTGTCCGCACAGTGTCATTCGCAGTAAGGCTTTCACTGACGAGCAATTAGAAGATGCGCCACAGGCATTTAAACATCTACAGATCAAAGGTAAAGATTATCCGGATAATCTTCACATCAGTTATCAAGTCTCACCGCAAGACTGCACCGGTTGCGGGCTGTGCGTGGAGATCTGCCCTATCAGAGATAAACGCCAGGCGAATCGAAAAGCGCTCAATATGGCGGCTAAACAGCCCATTGAAATGCAAGAAAAAATCAATTGGGACTATTTTATTGGCCTGCCAGAATATGATCGTTCATTGGTCAAAAATAAAACCATGAAAGGCGCGATGCTGTTTGAACCGCTGTTTGAATTTTCCGCCGCTTGTGTCGGCTGCGGCGAAACCAGTTATTTACGTCTGGCCAGTCAATTATTTGGCGACCGCATGTTAGTTGCTAATGCGACCGGATGCTCATCGATTTATGGCGGCAACTTACCCACAACCCCCTGGACTAAAAATTCTCAAGGGCGGGGGCCAGCCTGGAATAATTCGTTATTTGAAGATAATGCGGAATTCGGTTTGGGGATGCGTATTGCAGTCGATCAACAACAACAAACCGCCAGCGAATTGATATTGGAGCTAAAAAGTCAACTCGATGAAAAGTTGGTCAATGATATTTTAAACGCCGAACAATCGACGGAAAGTGATATTTATGAACAGCGCCAGCGGGTCGCCGAGCTTAAGTTAGGCTTAGAAAAGATGCACAATAAACAAGCATTACAGCTATTAGATGTGGTTGAAAACTTGATCCATAAGAGCGTCTGGATTGTTGGCGGCGATGGCTGGGCTTATGATATTGGATTTGGCGGACTGGATCATGTATTGGCCTCTGGACGAGATGTGAATATTTTAGTGCTCGATACTGAAGTCTATTCTAATACCGGCGGACAAACTTCAAAAGCAACGCCTAAGGGCGCGGTAGCAAAATTTTCTGCGGCGGGTAAACCTGGCCGCAAAAAAGATCTGGCAAAAATGGCGATCAGTTATGAAAATGTTTTTGTTGCTCAAGTCGCCTACGGCGCGAAAGATATGCAAACACTACACGCCTTTATTGAAGCCGAGTCTTACCCTGGTCCTTCATTAATTATTGCCTATTCCCCTTGCATTGCACACGGCATTGACCTTACCAATAATCATCGCCAACAAAAACTGGCAGTTAGTAGTGGCCACTGGCCATTACTTCGTTACGATCCTCGAAAAATAGCAAGCGGTAAAAACCCGCTGCATTTAGACAGCAAAAAACCCAGTATTGCTTATCAGGAATTTAGTAAAACCGAAACCCGCTTTAGTATGTTATGGCACACCCACCCTGAACGGGCAAAAATATTGATGCAACAAGCGCAGCAAGAGGTGGAGCAAAACTATCAGCATTATCAACAGCTAGCAGATCTTGACTGGCAGAAAAAAAAGAGCAAAGTAGAGCAGGAATCGGTGGAAACTCCTCAACATAAAGGCGATATGCAAAAAAACAATCTGGAAAAAGGCGAACTGGATAAAGGCGAACAAAATAAAGGAGAGCAACATGAATAATCATCATCGTTTAACCACCGAGTATCTCGGACTACAACTAGCTAATCCTTTTGTCCCCTCAGCATCGCCAATGACGCGCGATGCTGATATGCCAAAACGATTAGAAGATGCGGGTGCATCGGCCATTGTGATGCATTCTTTATTTGAAGAAGAGTTAAAAAACCAGCATGAGCAATTACATCAATTTATCCATCATCAGGATATCGGTCACTTTGAAGCAGATTCTTTTCTTCCCTGGCCTGAACAAATGGATAATATCAAAGATGCTCGTGACAACTATCTGGAAATATTACATCACTTAAAAAAACAACTGGATATTCCGGTGATCGCCAGCCTTAATGGTATTTCGATGGATGGTTGGGTTGAGCATGGACGGGAAATAGAGCAGGCTGGTGCCGATGCGCTGGAGTTAAATATTTATTATATTGCCGCCAATGCCTCAGAAACCGCCCATCAGGTTGAACAACGATACATCGACATTCTTAAAGCACTAAAAGCAGTGGTTAATTTACCTATCAGTGTAAAAATTTCATCGCAGCATAGTGCTCCTGTCCATTTTGTTAGCCAGTTAAAACAAAATGGAGCAAGTGGTGTGGTATTATTTAATCGCTTTTTTGTGCCGGATATTAATCTGGACACACTCAATATCGAACCTCAATTGCATTACTCAAGCTCACTGGAAAGCCTGCTCCGGATCCGTTGGGTAGCGATCATTAAAGGGCAAGTCGATATCGATCTTGGGGTCACTGGAGGGATTCACTCTGCCAATGATTCGATTAAGGCAATATTAGCAGGAGCCGATGTCACTCATATGTGCAGCGCTCTGTTGATGCATGGCGCAAAACATATTAGCATGATAAGAGAAGATTTTATTGCCTGGATGGATAAAAAAGAGTATCAATCGGTCATTCAAATGAAAGGCAGTTTATCACAGCAATATGCTATTGATCCCGTCGCCTTTGAGCGGGCCAACTATCTTGAAGTGATCGATTCCTATTCTCGTTCTACAGAAATTATTAAATAAATTAGTTTAGTATAAATTCCCGCAGCAAAGTAACAGGGTATTCAGTCATCGTAGGTTGGCGTTCCGCAAGCTGCGCGGTATTAAATCTAAACTGTGCAAAGGAGATAGATATGTCCGTTTCTTCTATTGACGACATTGTCAAAAGATTAAGAAAACTTCAGGTAGAATTAGAACAAGAGATCGACCAGCTACTCACCGAAAAACAACAACAGTTTCGATATAACCTACAAAAAGGCAAGGTCCAATTTGAGCAAGGTATAAAAGCCTTGCAACGTCGCTATAAAATCGGCGCTTTCCGTTATTTGCGGGATGCGCGAATAGGTCATTTACTCACCATTCCTTTTGTTTATATAATGATTTTTCCGTTTACTTTATTAGATTTATTCGTTACATTTTATCAACAAATCTGCTTTAGGATTTATCGCATTCCTCTGGTTAAACGCTCTGATTATTTGATCATTGATCGCCAACAACTGGCTTATCTAAATATCTTTCAAAAAATTAACTGCGTTTATTGTGGTTATGGCAATGGATTAATCGAATATGTGCGAGAAATTGCGGCAAGAACCGAGCAGTACTGGTGCCCGATAAAACACGCAAGAAGAAGCCCTGATCCTCACCGATTGATTGATGATTTTATCGATTATGGCGATGCAGAAGCTTTTGAAGAACGATTGGAAAAGCTGCAAAAGAAAATCATTGATTTAGAAAATACTGGCAAACACAAACCACCAAAAGATTCGGATCTCACATAAAAACTATCAATGGCACTTACATGAAAAAATGGCCTCTTTAAACAGTTAAAATCTCCCGACAGCAAACTGCGATAAATGAGTATCAGTGAGATTCAAAGCATTGCCATTTCTTTGTTAATGAAATCCCGTTGATAGTGCCTGATGTAGTCTACTTTCCGTTCCAAAGCAATGATAACCTGTTGAGTAAACTTAGCCTTTTCAAACTTCTCACAGCTGTCCAACCCGCCAGGGCTGAAAACATTTATTTCCATCAGTTTGTCTCCAACGATGTCCAGGCCAACAAAAAACAATCCATCTTGAACGAGCCTGGGACGAACAATTTCGGCAATTTTCAGCATTTCCTTCGAAACCGTTGCTTGTTTGGCAGTAGCGCCCGCAGTAATATTGCTGCGCATATCGTCATCATCACTTTTTCGATATCGGTGCAATGCAGCTATTTTATTTTTGTCTTTTAATAATTGTCCGTTAACTAAAAATAGTCGAGTATCTCCTTTTACCGCTTTCGGTAAGTATTCTTGCGCAATTATAAAATCTTCTTGTGAAATGACCTCGATAATTTGATTAAGGTTGACTTTTTCTTCTGGAGTTATCAGAAAAACATTATGACCTCCAGAACCGGCAAGTGGTTTTAAAACAGCGTAGCCGCCCTCTTGGCTTATAAAGTATTTAATGTCTTCGGGATCGCGAGTGATGATTGCCCTCGGACGCACAGCCTCAGGGAATGACTGAAGATAAATTTTATTATCGGCAGTATTCAGGCCATCTGGATCATTTAAAACCAATACTCCATGACGCATCGCCAGTCGCGCAAAATTTATCCCCGCCAACCTCGCCCAAGGACGTTTGATGATGTCCTCGGCGGGATCGTTTCTTAACCATAAAATATCAAGTTCATCTAATGTGATCAGTTGTTCTATGGCTTTATCACTGTGTAGCGCACGAATAAATGTTTTATGCGAATGGTAATTATGTGGCGGCACACTGAGCGCTTTAACACAGACTCTATCTGATTTTGCATAAGACAATCGATCGAGGCCAATATACCAAACCTGGTGCCCCCGACTCATTGCAGACATCGCTATTAAAGTAGTCGTGTAATCAGCCTTTTCGGTTAATACATTATTGACCACTAGCCCTAACTTCATATACTTAGCCCTCTGTTTTATTTAAGGTCTTAGCTCTCCGACGCAGACATTACCAGGTCGATAACCGTTAAACCTTGTTGAACCTTTTTTAAACGACGGATAGCCCCTTTTGTTTTTAAAAAATGCGGCTTTAAAGGACCATCCTTTAAGATTTTGCGCCACTTTAATTCCTCAACCAGCGGAATATCATTCAATGATATTTTTCCGAGATAAAGTGTTTCAAGATCACCACCGCCTGCTAAATATTTAAGTAGCTGAGATAGGCCTTTAAGATAAATAGCATCTTTAGTAAAACCGCCTCCTCGAAAAACACGAGTCGAAATTGCAAACGCCTGACGGCACGAAAAATCATATTGCTTATGTAAATGTTGGACAACTTCAACAAAGCTCGCACCTTCTATCAGGCTATGAACCGCAATCACTCTTGCTGCTAATGTTCTAAGTCGGTCATTTTTCAATCCGCCAACCAAATATTCTGCAAGCACAGCAAGACCTTCTTGCAATGGCTCATAGCTAGCCATTCCAGAATGGAGTTGATGAAATGGTTGACTATTACCATTAAAATAAGTGACTAAATGAGTGCCTACTTCATGTGCCAATGTCGCTTCTACGGTATCTTCTCTGAAGCGCGAATAAGGATTCATCATCAGGCTACCACGGGAGACCATAATTCCCAATACATCTTTTCTGACCTGAACCTGACTCTTTAAATCGGGTAATTGTTGACGGTAATCTGCCAGTAATTGACGAGCAAGCTCCGCAAACTGACCACCAGACAAATACTGCTTTTCACTAACTGGACACTCCGGTGGTACTTCGTTTAAAATTCTTTTGGCTAGCATTAACAACCAGGGTTCGACACCTCCATAAGCCTGTAGACTGGTATAAAGAAAATTACGATTATTACGCTCATTAATCATACTCAAATGGCGGCTAATTTCCTCTCGTTGCGAACGAAATATATATAACAGGGTGGGGTCTTCGATTTTTTCAAGAGATACTTTATACAATTCTCGTTTTAGAATATCGGGGTCAATCGGACGTGGGCGATAATTAAATATTGGCGTTTTACTAAAACGACTTTGCTCAAATTCCCTCCAGGCTTGCTCACTATTAACTGGCGTGACATGAAATAAGATATCAAATTGTTGTTTGATTCTTGCCAGTTCTCTATCGGTTTCCCAAACATCTTCGGTCATAAATTGACGACCTAGCTCATGAAAATGAACCGGTTTGTGCTGAGTGTACTTTCGAGCGAAGATAAAAAAACAACGGCGTAAAGCCTGAGTTAGTCCATGGTGGAGATCCCTCAATTTATACGGATATAATTCGTCTTCACTCCTGAATACTGCCAGTAAACCTAACCCTAACCAATAACAATTTAGCTCCATAAGTTGTTGTTGATTTAACAGTGGGGACAATAGCGGCGGTTTGGATTGAGTCGTGTACTCCAAAGAAAGTCGCTTTTGATTATCAACAGGAATATCCAGTAAAGCACTTTCTAACTCTTCAAGCGCATCAATTGGAGCCTGATTTTTGTTTGTTTTGATATTAAACAATGCTTTTGATTCTGGCTTTTCTTCTGTCCATAATTCAAACAGCAAACAACCACCAAAAAATTTTGATAAATGACTCACCAAAGCTTTTATCAGCGCCCTGAAACCAGCGCTATCAGCCATCTGCTGGCGTACCAAAATATACCCGCCCTGGCCAAGTAATAATCTCTCGGTTCCTTTATCAGGATGACTTTCTGGTTGTCGATATACGCAAAGTAACGGCATACGCCGATCAATATGAAGTCTCCCCCACTCAGGAAAATTCAGCCGGATCACCTGATTTTTATCTAGCTCAGTACAAACATTAGTTATCAATTCATCTGTAAAAATGTCTTTAGGCATATTCACAATTGGTTCAACTCTTCAGTTAACCCTGGTAAGGTTGATTTTAGCGCGTCAAATAAAGCATTGAGTTTATCAGGCTCAACAATACCACTCCATTCGTCCATAAAGCATTTTTTAAATTCAATCGCCAGTACACAACCAGACTGCGGAAAATGAGTATGTACCCATAAGGCCAGTTGGCGACCTGAAAATTTAACATTTTCCCTCACGTCCAGATGCTCATTTAAATAATCATACCCACTAAGCTCGTCAATAAACCGATCAACCAGGCTGCCCCAAAGGTTGCGGTTCATCGAACCTGTACCAATATTAACCTGGGGATTTTTTAAAGGGTCGGCAGGAGCTGTGTCAGGCCCGGCTCTTTTATGATTATAGCTATGTATATCAAGCAGCACAAAGTGAAGCCTTGTCCAATATGAAATGAGTCTGAACGAGGTACGTGATTCCAATATAAAATGAGTCTGAAAAATATTTCTA
>JAUUYO010000053.1 GCA_030590405.1 Kangiellaceae bacterium | reverse complement strand
TTCATCCACGATTATTTTGAGTCAACTACCGACGGAGCAATGGCATCAGTCAATTGGTGATAATACGATTGCCGATGCCATCCTCGATCGCCTGATGCATAACGCTCACCGGATCAAATTAAAGGGGAAATCTATGCGTAAAATCACTCAACTTCAATGAAGTGATTGACTGATGGTGAACACTTAGGGTAAAAAGGAACTGAGTCCAATGTGGGGTTGATTAGGTGTTCACGATCAACCAGAATGGGTGTTCATCTTCGCCGGAATACGCACTAAATGAAGCGAGTAAGATAGGATAAGTGATTTTCTTTGATTTTTGAGTTCAACTACTAAAAGAGAAATCTAATGGGATATTTGAGGAGTATAATTTTTGGAGCCTTCCTAACAATAACAATCTTGCTTACTTCATGCGGGACATCATTCAAGGTTAACCAGGGTGTAACCTTTTACAATCAAGGTCTATATAATCAAGCTGCTGCCCAATGGAATGGTCCAGCTAGACAGGGAGATCACTCTGCTCAATACAATTTAGGCTTACTCTGGAGAGATGGTCTCGGTAGCACACCAGAAAATCTGAATGAAGCTGCAAATTGGTTCTACCTTTCTGCAAAGCAAGGATATGTACCAGCGATGGTAAGGCTTTCAGAAGTTCAATCCAGACTTGGAAATGAAACGCCTGCCATTTCTTGGCTTATTCTCGCTGCTAGATGGGGGAATAGTGAGGCCATCCAGCAACTTAAAGAAAAAGGACTTCAAGCCCCTCTTCCAGATCTGTATTACGCAGAACAAAGAGAAGAAGACAGGGCATTACATGCTATTCTCGGTTCAAATGCAACTCTGTTGTTCGGTCAAAATAGAAATACAAATAGTGATACAGACAATCCGCTCACTAGCTCCAGCTCCTTCAAACCTAATAATATTTGTAATTGTAAAGGTTATAGTGGTCCTGGAGGCCCTTGTTACTCTGGCCCCGGAGGACCGGCCTACGATGGCCCTGGTGGACCGGCTTACAATGGTCCAGGTGGGTATTGTTACTCCGGTCCCGGTGGATCTGAATATGATGGCCCTGGTGGACCCGCATACGACGGCCCTGGTGGACCCGCTTACGATGGCCCTGGTGGACCCGCATACGATGGCCCCGGAGGACCTGCATACGACGGTCCTGGAGGACCTTGTTATTCTGGTTCAGGCGGACCTTGTTATTCAGGGCCTGGTGGTACAGGTGAATATTGTCCAAAAATCTGTAAGTAAATAGTAAGCGTCTTTCAATTGATACAGCTCTAAAATAAGTTCAACTCATTAAACTCCAATCAATAATAACTTAGGAGTAAGTATTGAAGTTAAGCACCCAAAACTAGAGACACACTGAACTATAATATGGTTTTTATATTAAATAATTATTATGTATTCAGCTAAACTTAGCGCACTACTATTTGAGTTATTATTTGTTCTAACCTCAACTCAACGGGCAATTTTTACGTAACTCTACCTCTTTAATCAATGCCAAAATGGTGACTAAGGTAACCTATTTGAATATGCCAATATTTTTCTTCGAGCATTAATAACGGGTCTGGCTCATTTTACAATAAATAGTCCGCTTTCTATCCTATCAACTTTCTAATGCACTGCTCTAAATAAACACACCAATTAATCATTGACTAAACTAACCCCGACCATACGGCCTGTTAAAATCTTGCTCTGGACCCTGCGGGATAACCCCAGTCGGATTAATAGTGGTATGACTAACGTAATAATGAGTTTTGATATGATCAAAATCCACCGTCTCAGCCATTCCAGATACCTGATAAAGTTCGCGCAGATAACCACTAATATTCGGATAATCAGCAATCTACTTCAGTAATTTGCTCACCCGCCAGATAACGCTGTTGGGATAAAATTCCTTAACCCAATCCAAAGACTCGAATAAAGCTAAAAAAGATTGCTCATAAGCCGCCTGAGTAGTCGCAAAACCGGTTAAATAGACACCATTGTTTATGGTCTTGTAAACACGTTCATTGATTACTTGAATTGAGTTTTGCAAAGGCTCTGGATAATAATAATCATGATTACCTGTTAAATGATTAAAAGCAGTATTGAACATGCGAATAATTTCAGATGGCTCATTGTTCACGATCGTTTCCGTGTGTTTATCCCACAAAACAGGTACAGTGACACGTCCTTCATAGTTGCTATCAGCTTTCAAATAGTTTTCGGGTCAGTTTTTGAGCAATAAGCTCTCAAAAATAGGAACTGCTTAAATAATGTTCAATTTTTGGTACTTGCACTGAGAGCAAATCTCTTTTATAGCCGAAAATTGGTCACTTATAACCCGTTTGCCCTAGTTCTATTGGCAAGTAGTTACACTCAAACAATTTGTCATAATTGATAGCTAGTACACTAAATGAGTCATGCACATTTAACATTATTACCCTATTTTGGATAGATTGCGGTTCTAAAGGCTATAGCCTCGAATCTGCTCCACGTCCTAAGGACGTGGTTTTAATGTTAAATAAAAAGAAAGCCTATCTTTCTTGTTACTCTCAAAGTTGCTTGTGAATAAAGCAAAACAATGAGTTCATTATATTGTTCACAAGAATAAGATAAAGACAGATTTATTGAACAATTGAAATATTTTAGAGACGTATCAACAGCTAGCTACCGAGGGCTATTGTTGGCAGAGGCATATTCTTCGGGCATAAAAAAACCCGCATAAAGCGGGTTTTTCGCACTTGGCGGAGAGATAGGGATTTGAACCCTAGATGGGCTACAAACCCATGCCGGTTTTCAAGACCGGTGCATTCGACCACTCTGCCATCTCTCCAAGAAGGGCGCATATTACAGTAATCTTTTTGTAGATAAAAGAACAAATTAGCGATTTTTGATGTTTTTTTGCATGAACATCAAATTTACTCATTTATTGTTACATTTAGATCGAAAATACTTGACCAAAGGGCTTGGGATCTTTAATTTGAACCTTTATTATATATATTATATGTCAAATACAGGCTTTACCTGTTTAATGGAGTTTTCAAATGAGACAAAATGCACCAGTAATTGAAAGAACACGTACCAGTGGTCAGTCGATTGAAATTAATAAGGTTCTTAAAAATACCTATTTACTTCTTTCTGCCACATTCCTTTTCTCAGCAGCGATGGCAACAGTGTCAACATATCTCTATATGCCACCAATGACCTACCTTATTTGTATTGGTCTGTCTTTTGCTATTATTTGGTTTGTACTTCCTCGTACGGCTAATTCAGGCAGTGGTGTTCTTGTAGTCTTTGCCATAACAGGCTTGATGGGCTTTGGTATCGGCCCCCTGCTCAACCAATATTTAGCGATGTCTAACGGCTCGCAAATTGTCGGGACTGCGCTAGGCGGCACAGGCGTAATTTTCTTCGCACTTTCTGGCTATGCTTTAATGACAAAGAAAGATTTTAGTTTTATGGGCGGTTTCTTACTAGTTGGCTTAATGATTGCCATAGTTGCTTCACTTGCTAATATTTTCTTGCATATTTCAGGATTATCACTCGCTATTTCAAGTGTTGTTATAATGATAATGAGCGGATTTATTCTTTATGATACTAGCCAAATGATCCATAAACCTGAATCGGCTAACTACATCCTTATGACAGTTTCATTATTCCTTAATATATTTAATATTTTCATAAGCTTACTCCATATATTAGGTTTTTCTAGCGACGATTGAAAATTTGAAGTTGTCAATATTGAATGATTAAAGGGCTCTTAATTAGAGCCCTATTTTTTTGAAGGAAATAAAAATGGATTGGATGAAGATAGGTTCAGCAGTTTTATTGATTATGATGTTATTCATGGTCTATCCAAGAGTAAAGCACGAGCTAAAACACGGTAAAAAAGGCAGTCAAAAGGAGTGGATAGGTGGTCTTGCATTACTTGGCGGTGTCGCAGTTTTCGTTTGGTTGCTCGCGAAGTCGATGTAACCATCTAAAGACTTCTCGATTTAAAAAATAGCAATAAAAAACCATCAAATGATGGCTTTTTTATATCTAGTTAAAAGCCTTATATGTCAATTAGATCACCCCATAAGCCATCATCGCATTAGCCACTTTGACAAATCCGGCTAAATTGGCACCTTTCACATAATCAACAAATCCATCTTCTTTGCCATATTTTAAGCATTGGTCATGAATTTCAGTCATTATATTTCTTAGCCTTTCATCCAGCTCTTCTCTGGACCATGAAATACGTAAACTATTTTGCGACATTTCTAAACCAGAAACTGCCACGCCACCCGCATTAGATGCCTTGCCCGGTGCATACAACACTTTATTATCGTGGAAAACGTGAATGGCATCGATATAAGTCGGCATATTCGCGCCTTCGGCAACCGCCATAATACCGTTTTCAACCAAGAGTTTTGCATCGTCAATACTAATTTCATTTTGAGTTGCACAAGGCAGCGCTACATCACACTTAACACTCCACGGTTTTTCACCGGGATAAAAATCACATCCGTATTTTTCGGCGTAAGCGCTTATTCTTCCTCGTTGGACAGTTTTTAGATCGATAATATAAGCGAGCTTTTCTGCATCAATGCCATCTCTGTCATGAATGTAGCCAGACGAATCAGACATGGTTAAAACTCGACCGCCCAACTGAAGCACTTTTTCTGCCGCGTATTGGGCAACATTGCCAGAACCAGAAATGACCACACTTTTGCCTTTAAGGCTATCTCCCCTATGGTTTAGCATTAATTCCATAAAGTAGACAGTGCCATATCCGGTCGCCTCGGTTCGAATTAAACTGCCGCCAAATTCTAAAGATTTGCCCGTCAGAGTACCGGTAAATTCATTTTCCAGTCGTTTGTATTGACCAAATAAATAACCAATTTCGCGAGCGCCTACACCGATATCTCCGGCAGGCACATCCCGGTTAGGGCCGATATGTTTATGCAGCTCAGTCATAAAAGATTGGCAAAAACGCATCACTTCTCGATCGGATTTTCCTTTTGGGTCAAAATCAGAACCACCTTTACCGCCGCCCATCGGCAGCGTTGTTAAACTATTTTTAAAAACTTGTTCAAAACCTAAAAATTTAAGCACACTCTGGTTGACGCTTGGGTGAAACCTTAACCCCCCCTTGTAGGGACCAATGGCGTTATTGTATTGCACACGGTAACCACGGTTGACTCTTATATGTCCTTCGTCATCTTCCCAACAAACCCTGAAAGATATGATCCTGTCAGGTTCAGTCATACGCTCTAATAAGGCCGCGTGCATATATTGCGGGTTGTCATTTACAAAGGGGATAATGTCTTCAGCGACTTCTTGGACGGCTTGATGAAATTCTGTTTCACCGGGGTTTCGCTCTACTAATCCTTGCATAAACTCGTTTAAATCAAGCTTTTTCTTTTGCATTTTTATTCTCTTTGATTTTTCATCGATTAATACCACTGATGCCTTTGACCAATAAGTTTAGACATCAAACTATTACATGCGGATTATGCAGAATCGCCCCAACTAAACATATCAGACCAGTACGACTAATGACCTATTTACTGACTATTTTTTGTATGTTAATTGTCTCTTTAACATTTTTCCTTTTAGATCATACAGTTCTGAGCAAACTAGCCAACATCGGACTTGATTTAAAAAGCGCTTTAAAAGACAATATCAAGCTTATTGCTGCCTTGGATCTTTAATAGAAAAATCATGTCTCAAGAATTTATCATATTGATTAGCGCTTCACCGGCCAAAACCCAGGCCCACCTGACAGCAATGCGATTCATTCAGGAATTAGTTCAGCAAAACGTGGGGGTACGCTCAGTATTTTTTTACCAGGAGGCGGTATTAGTTGCCAGTCGATTTAACTCACCGCCCTCTGATGAGCCGCAACTTAACCATGAATGGACAAAACTATCTGAAGCTCACGGTTTTGAGCTACAAACTTGCGTGGCGGCGAGCTATAGACGAGGCGTTCTAGATAAGGAGCAAGCCATTAAACAAGGTTTTGAAATTGGCAATTTACATAAAAGCTTTAAAATAACCGGCTTAGGTCAACTTGCGGCGGCAATGAGTGATATCAATATCAAATTCATCCATTTTAAATAAATAACAACCCAGCTTAAGTAACTAACGATCCGTTTTAAGTAAATAATAATCCGTTTAAATAAATAGTGAAATTATGAGTATTGTGACGAACATATTGATCAACCACTCTTCTCTGGAAGGAGCTGTCTTTAAAGAGGCTGTCGATTTAGCGCTGGTTTGCGCCGCTTTTGATCAACAGGTTAACCTGATATTTTTAGATGCAGGCATTAACAATCTGATAACAGGCCAATCAGCCTCAATCTTAAATGACAAAAATCACGTCGATATCATTAAAGGGTTGGAATTTTATGATATTGATAATGTTTATCTTGAAAAAGAATCACTCGATAAAACCTGTCTAAAAACTGAAGACTTACTGCCGTCAGTACAGCTTAAAAACACCGCAGAAATAAATAAACTCAATTTGAAAGCCAATCATCTGGTGGTATTTTAATGTCTCAGTCACCAATAAAATCTCAGTCACAAATCAAACCTCAGTTGCATCTGATTCAAAATAAATTAAGTCTGGCAACTTTTGAGCGCCAATTTCTGCGCTTGGTAGCAGATAATGACAGTCTGTTGTTTTTAAACGACAGTGTACTTACATTACTTGAAAAAGAATTTAGTTCAGAAAATTTTGAGCAACTGACCAGGAAAGTAACACTCTATGCGATTGATGAGCACTTACAATCCCGCAACATAACCCAATTCACTCACCATATCAAAACCATACGCTTTCAGGATTTTGTCGAGCAAAGTCAAAGTTGCTCCAAAACCGTTAGTTGGTAGTTATTAATACAAACTATATGACACTAACAATATGATACTGCCCGCTCACATACAAACGGATGCAAACGGATATCTAACCGATAGTCGTCAGTGGAATACTGATATCGCTAACCTTATCGCCCAGTTAGAAGGAATTGTAATGACCGAAGATCATTGGCAAGTGGTCAGGTATGTACGCCAATTTTATGAAGAATTTAATACTAGCCCATCGATCCGGCCATTAGTAAAATATCTCAAAAAAGTCCTGGATGAAGATAAAAGCAATAGCCTATATCTGCAAATACTTTTTCCAGAAGGCCCCGCCAAACAAGCAACCAAGATAGCAGGTTTACCTAAACCGGCTCGTTGCACCTGATACTCACTGCACTTGATAATAACCAACCATCAAATTCTAAAAGCTAATCCCAAAGATTGAATCCTTAAGAGTTCAGTTTTCATTCAGACTAATTGATCTAAAATAATTTCTTACATGTTACACAAACGAAATCGTTTTTGAAAAAGCCACTTTGTTGATAAGATGCCCCTTTAGGCAACAAGCTTAGTCAAAGACACAACTTAGTCAAATACTCACTTAATAAGGTACTCAGGGAGAAATTAAAAATGAATAAGATATTGGTAATAGTACTGCTGTTGTTGTTTATCAATACAGCATATTCCGAGGAAAACCCCAGCATTTTCCTTGAAGGTGTTGCAAATGGACTCATTTCTGAAATTCAAAAAAATGAAAAAGAACTTGATACCAATGAAACACTGGCAAAGCAACTTGTAAGAACAAATCTATTACCCGCTATTGATGCCGACGGCTTTGCCAAAAGAACCATTGGCAAAAAGGCCTGGACAACTGCGACCGAAGATCAAAAACAGAAATTCGTCGATTTATTTATTGAGCTAGTGATCGGCAACTATGCGAAAGGGCTTTCTTTGTACGACGGGCAGGTTTTTAAGTTCAGCGATGCGGTGCTTTCAAAATCAGGCAATAGCGCCAAAGTCAGAAGTTCGATGGAACAATCTGGCGCTACTCCAATTATTATCGACTATTTACTTAACAATAAATCCGGTAGTTGGAAGATCATTAACTTAACCATTGAAGGGGTTAGTATGATTAAGAGCTACAGGAATCAATTTTCACCAAGACTTAATAAACTAGGTATGGAAGCTTTTCTAGCGGAATTGGAAAATGATAAACAGCTCGCAGTCAACAAATAGTTAATCGCAATTAGCACTTATATTTCACAAATATTCAATAAAAATCCCCTTGACCGTTTGGCTAAGGGGATTTTTTATCAAAGGGTCTTACCTGAATTAAGTTATCTCAATTAAGTCATCTGAGTTAATCCGAACTAACCAATCAGATCCATTTTCATATAAGGCTTGAGTACCTCAGGTACTTTGATCTTACCAGTCTCGGTTTGATAATTTTCCAATATAGCCACTAAGGTTCTACCAACCGCTAATCCGGAACCATTAAGCGTATGCACTAATTCTGGTTTCCCGGTTTCTGGATTGCGCCATCTGGCTTTCATTCGTCTGGCTTGAAAATCCCCCATATTGCTGCAAGATGAAATTTCACGATAAGTATTTTGTGCTGGTAACCAGACTTCAATGTCGTAAGTTTTAGTCGCGCCAAAGCCGATATCGCCACTACATAAAATAACGGTTCGATGCGGCAATTCTAATAACTGCAGGATTTTTTCTGCGTGCGAAGTGAGTTCATCTAATGCATCAAACGAATTTTCTGGTTTAACAATTTGTACCATTTCCACTTTTTCAAACTGATGTTGTCTGATCAGGCCTTTAACATCTTTGCCGTATGAACCAGCTTCACTTCTAAAACAAGGGGTGTGAGCGGTCAATTTAATTGGCAAGTCATTAGCTTCTACAATTTCATCACGCACGCTATTGGTCAGTGGCACTTCGGCTGTAGGGATCATATAAAGTGGCTTATTGTCCTGAGTGGTGCCTTGAACACTAAATAAATCTTCGGCAAATTTTGGTAATTGGCCGGTGCCAAATAATGATTCGGGATTGACCAGGTAAGGTACATAAGTTTCTTGGTAACCATGATTTTCGGTATGGGTATCTAACATCAACTGGATCAAAGCACGATGCATTTTGGCAATACCTGACTTCATCACGACAAATCGTGAACCACTTAATTTGGCAGAAGTTGCAAAATCTATCCCGCCGAGTTTTTCGCCAAGCTCGGTATGATCGAGAGGCTCAAAGTCAAATGTTGGGATTTCACCCCACTTGCGAATTTCCTGATTGTCGTCTTCACTCTTACCGTCAGGAACCTGATCAGAGATTAAATTAGGCAGGCCTTGAAACAACTCATCCAGTTTTGCTTGAATATCATCAAAAGCGGTTTTGGCAGCGTCTAACTCTTTTCCCATCTTAGCCACTTCATCCAGCAAAGGCTGAACATTTTCACCGGCCGCTTTGGCTTTGCCGATTGATTTGGAGCGAACTTTACGCTCATTTTGCAATGACTGAGTTTTAACTTGAAGCGATTTTCTTTGTTCTTCCAAATCAAGATAACTTTGTTTATCAAATTGCATACCGCGACGAGCCAGGTTGGCAATGACGGTATCGAGATCGTTTCTAAAAAGTTTAGGGTCTATCATTTTTATATCTATCCGAAGTACTGAGGTAATTGATGTAAAATAGCTACTATTATTTGAATTTGACTTCAATTGTTGGCTGTTACTCTGTCATTGCTAGGAGGTAGAGCCTGCCCTACGAAGTGCTTTGGGTACGACGCAGCAATCTTTTTGAAACGGCTCCATAACTTTGGGAAATTGCCGCACTGCGCTCGCAGTGACAGATGTTTTGACAACTTTTGAATTCGCTACGCTAATTTGTGCCTATTCTAGCACCTACCATCGCTCCAACAAACACACAAATAAGGCATAACAGGCAATTTCCGCCAATATTAATAGCCAACTTAAACATTTGTTGTTGTTGAAACAATAAAAGGCTGTCCAGGGCAAAAGCTGAAAAGGTTGTGAATGCTCCTAAGAAACCGACAAAGAAAAATAATAATTTTTCAGAGGACCACATAGTGCCACTGGTTTCTAACCACATATAAATCATTCCGGACAAAAAACAACCAATCACGTTGACCAAGAGCGTGCTAAAAGGAAATTCGGTACCGGTAATGCTGGGCAAATACTCTCTGACCCAAAATCGCCCGCTAGCCCCTAGTGCGCCGCCAAGCGCGACGATTAGAGTGGGAATTATTTTTGTTATGAGTGGTTCCATTTAAGATCCAGTTTGTCGCTAACGTTCAAGGCTTTACGATTTACGAAAATCTCTATCTTTGCTTCTCAAATACTCTAACTTCTGTTTAATTTGTTTTTCCATGCCTCGATCGACTGGCTGATAATAATTAGCTTCTGGCTTATCATCAGGAAAATAAACTTGCCCTGCCGCATAGCCCTCTTGTTCATCGTGATCGTAGCGATATTCAGCGCCGTAGTCTAATGATTTCATCAACTTGGTTGGTGCGTTACGCAGATGCAGTGGAACATCAAAACTGGGTTCTGATTTTATATCGCTCATGCATTGATTATAGGCAGCATAAACCGCGTTACTCTTGGCGGCAATCGCTAGATAGATGATCGCCTGCGCAATCGCTAATTCACCTTCGGGACTTCCTAAGCGTTGTTGCACATCCCAGGCGTTGGTGGCTATTTGCAGCGCGCGTGGATCGGCATTACCGATGTCTTCGCTAGCCATTCGCACCACTCGCCTGGCAATATAAAGTGCGTCGCAACCACCATCAATCATCCGACAATACCAATATAAGGCGCCATTGGGATTGGAGCCACGAACCGATTTATGCAATGCGGAGATCTGATCGTAAAAGGCTTCGCCTTTGTTATCAAACCTTCGACTATTTTCACCAAGCAAGGGTTTGACTGTTGGCTCATCGATCACTCGATGATTATTTTCATCCTGCTCGACTAGCTCTAATGCCATTTCGAGTAGATTTAATAAGCGTCTGGCATCGCCATCGGCAAACGCCACTAACAGATCTTCAGCGTCTTTGGTAACTTGAATGGTTTCATTTTCCAGTCGTGAATTTTCTTGATTGATTGCTCGTTTAAGCACTTCCTGTAAATCATCCTTTTGCAATGACTTTAAAACATAGGTTTTTGCCCGCGACAATAAAGCGTTGTTCACTTCAAACGACGGATTTTCCGTGGTCGCGCCAATAAACACAAAAGTCCCATCTTCCACATAAGGTAGAAAAGCATCTTGTTGAGACTTATTGAAACGGTGTACTTCGTCAACAAACAATAAGGTCTGCTTGCCGAGCTGGCGGTGCAGCCTGGCTTGTTCGACTGCTTTTCGAATGTCTTTGACACTACCAAGGACCGCAGAAATAGCGATAAAATGACAATCACAGCGATTGGCAATAATACGAGCTAGAGTGGTTTTACCTGTGCCGGGCGGCCCCCAGAGTAACATCGAATGAGGCCTGCCGTTGGAAATGGCTTCGTACAGAGGTTTGCCCGGTCCAAACAAATGCTTTTGACCGGCGTAGTCTTGCAATAACTGTGGTCGCATTCTTGCTGCTAACGGCTGGTGAAGGTTCGCCGTTACGTCATTAACCACATCTGAAGAAGTTGGATCTTGAGAAAATAAATCAGTCATCCGACCTACCAAAAAAATCATTCATTGCTTTTAATTAGAACCCATCGGTGATTACTTCGCGAGAATCGATAATATCAATCCCTTCTGGTGGCACAAAAATAAATTCTTTCACATCGACTTTTTGATTCAGTTCAACATTTTTAAATTGCACGCCAGTCCTTCCGCCAAGCGTGTCCACCAGAAAAAACTCTTTGATTTTTTTATCTTCTATCAAAATAGGTACGCTTTCAAACAAGCTATTTTTTTTGGGTGATAAGGCAAAAAGCTGTTGTTTTTGTTTATCCTTGCTTTTGACTTTCACAATATCAAAAGCTTCTATCAATGATTCGACTGAACTGGTGAGAAGCAATAATGGCGAATCAGCCAATACCGATTGCTGGTTTTGAATGGTGACTTGTTCAAGCTCAGGATCATAAGTCCAGAGGTGATCGCCATCGGCAATGATCGCTTGTTCAAAGGGTTGGTTGGTTTGCCACCTGAAATGATTGGGCCTCTGGATCAAAAATCGACCCAAAGTAACTTCAGGCTGATCGCTATTTTCGCGATAAACACTTTGTTCAAAATCAGCCTGATAGGTGAGCGTATCAGCCAGTATGTTGGCTAAATTATTGGCGTCAATATCACTTTTTTTTGAATTATTGAGCCCTGACTGAACACTTGACTGAGTGCCTGATTGAATACTTGGCTGTGAAGACTCAACAGCGAAAGCCGATAAAGGTAAAGCGAGAATCAGACCTATAATTAATACTTTTTGCAGTGCCATATTGAATCCAGAAATCCTGATAAAAAAATCACACGCTGATCGTAACTAATCCAGCCTGAATGTAAAGTTAATAAATGGTAAATAAATCTTAACCAGAATTATTGCTTATCTGCTATTAACCCGGCGGCGCTGGTGGCGCTAGCACTTCTCGTGAACCATTGGACTGCATTTCAGTCACAATACCTGCAGCTTCCATCGCTTCGATCATTCGAGCGGCGCGGTTATAGCCAATTTTTAATCGCCTTTGTACACCAGATATTGACGCTTTTCGAGTCTCACAGACTATTTGCACGGCGTGATCATAAAGCTCATCTTGCTCATCGCCGCCCTCTCCGACTGGCGCGCCCATGCCCGGTATTTCAGTATCTGGCGCGCCAGCTGTAATCGAGTCTTCGTACACTGGCTCACCGCGTTTTTTCCAATCCGCCACGACGCGATGAACTTCATCATCATCAACAAATGCGCCATGGACTCGAATAGGAATACTGGTACCACCGGGAAGATAAAGCATATCCCCCATGCCAAGCAATTGCTCTGCGCCCATTTGATCGAGGATCGTTCTTGAATCGATTTTTGAAGAAACCTGAAAAGCAATCCTTGACGGAATATTGGCTTTGATTAATCCGGTGATAACATCAACGGATGGACGTTGAGTCGCTAACAATAAATGGATCCCCGCGGCACGCGCTTTTTGTGCTATTCGGGCGATCAGCTCTTCGACTTTCTTGCCGACAATCATCATCATGTCGGCCAGCTCATCAATGACAACAACGATTTTGGGCAAAGTGCTTAATTCCGGTGCTTCATCATCCATACTCATCTCTGGTGTCCAGAGTGGATCTTTGATCGGCTCGCCTCGTTTAATGGCATCAGTAATCTTTTTATTAAAACCGGCCAGATTTCTGACCCCAAGGGCAGACATTAATTTATATCGCCTTTCCATTTCTGCCACCGCCCAACGCAGTGAATTGGCGGCCTCTTTCATATCAGTAACAACGGGAGTCAACAGGTGAGGAATACCTTCGTAAACCGAAAGTTCTAACATCTTGGGATCGATCATGATCATACGAACCTCTTCTGGCGAGGACTTATATAAGATGCTGACTAACATGGCATTTAAGCCAACTGACTTACCGGAACCAGTGGTTCCCGCCACTAATAGATGCGGCATTTTAACTAAATCAATCACGGTAGGCGCGCCAGAGATATCTTTACCTAACGCCATGGTTAAATGCGATTTAGAATCATCAAAGGCTTTACTCGCGATAACTTCTTTTAAGCGCACCATTTCGCGATTTTCGTTAGGCACTTCAATGCCGACATAAGGTTTTCCGGGGATCACTTCCACCACTCGCACACTGGTAGTCGACATGGCTCTGGCCATATCTTTTGCTAAACCAGTGATTTTAGCCACTTTAATTCCAGCGGCTAAATCCAGTTCAAAACGAGTGATCACTGGGCCGGGATGAACCGCAACCACCACCGCTTGCACACCAAAATCGGCTAATTTTAACTCAACTAGCCGCGACATCGCTTCGAGCGCTTCATTCGATACAGTATGAGTCGATACTTGTGGCTCATCCAATAATCTCACTTGGGGCAATTCGCCCACAACAGGTTCGTCAAACAAACTATTCTGACGTTCTTTTTCGGCGCGTAAACTGGGTTCAATCCGTTTCATTTCTTTTTCGATAATGACCGGTTTACGCTGCTCTATCTCGCCCCTTTTACGTTGAAAGACCACATCTCTTTGCTGGATCACTTCCTGCTGAGCTTTTTTGTCTTTATATCGATCGAGCAGATCGCGGTATTTATCGCTAATCCAGCCAGCCCCCTGCAAAGTCACTTTACCGATCCAGTCCATCAGTTGGAACCAGGAAATACCGGTAAATAAGGTCAGCGAAGCGAAAAAGGCGGCGAGCAATAATAAGGTAGCACCAATCGGATTAAACCAGGCAACCAATAGATCACCGATTAACTTGCCTAAAACTCCACCAGCCATATAGGAATTAACCGAGCCAGGTTCAACAAAGTGAAGCGATGAAATAGCCGATCCTAACAATAACGTAAAGATAAAACCAAAAATTCGAAAAGACCAAAACGCAAAACTATTTGGTAAGGTGTTCTTTCGCTCACGAAATAACAAATAACCCGAATAAATAATCATAAAAGGAAAAAGGAAGGCCCGGTAGCCATAAAGGTGTAAAAACAAACTGGAAAACCAGGCACCTGCTCGGCCTGTGGCATTTTGAATATCAGCAACATTTCTTGCAACCGTCCAGCCGGGATCGTCTGGCGAAAAGCTCCATAGAGAAATTAACAAAAAAAGTGCGATAGCCAAAAGCAGGATAAAACTGCCCTCTTTAATACGCACCATTAAAATATCTGATACCGGTTGGTTATTTGTTTCTATATTTTTCATTCTTCTCAATCAAGCTGGGATGGGTAACATTCGGCTTTCTTTGACCTCTTCCATGACCACATAAGTTCGTGAGCCACTCACTCCGGGCAAGGTCAATAGAGTCTCTCCAAGAAGGATTCGATAGGCAACCATATCGGCGACACGCGCTTTAACCAGGTAGTCAAAATCACCGGATACTAAATGACACTCTAACACTTGAGGTAATTCAATAACAGCCTTTTTAAAGTCTTTAAAAACATCCGGAGAAGTATGATTTAAACGTATTTCGACAAACACTAACAGCGCCGCTTCGAGCTTTGCTGGTGCCAGCACGGCTTCATATCCCTGAATATAACCATTACTTTCCAACCGCTTTACTCGCTCTAAACAAGGAGTAGCACTCAAGCCAACCCGACGGGATAGCTCGATGTTGGCCAATCGCCCGTCAGCTTGTAATTCACGCAAGATTGAAC
>JAUUYO010000174.1 GCA_030590405.1 Kangiellaceae bacterium | reverse complement strand
TAGGCAATGAGCGAGAGCATATGTACAGGACGTACGGTAGTAGAGCAATGCAGGAGCAATTGCCGAGGGATGCGGTAGCGTTGCCCAGTAGGTGCATTAGGCAATGAGCGAGAGCATATGTACAGGACGTACGGTAGTAGAGCAATGCAGGAGCAATTGCCGAGGGATGCGGTAGCGTTGCCCAGTAGGTGCATTAGGCAATGAGCGAGAGAAGGGATGCGGAAGCATTGCCTACAAGGGGTTTAGTGCACTAAACCCCTACAAAGGATTAAGCCTCGTTAGTTCCTCTTTATATCAACGATATTTCATTATTTACTTATACAAATCAAGCTGTTACTCTAAATTGCAGTTCAGGATTTAAGTATAACAATAAGCCGCATTAGAATGGTTCGCTTTTTGACAATCAAGCGACTGACTAAATAACGATTAACAAGACAGTAAGAACTCATTAATGGCAATTAAAAAAACAGAACTCTATTCCTCTCTCTGGGCTAGTTGCGACGAACTTCGCGGCGGTATGGATGCATCGCAATATAAAGATTATGTACTCACTTTTCTGTTTCTCAAATATGTCTCAGACAAATATCTAAACGACTCAAAAGCGATGATTGTGGTGCCGAAAGGCTGCACTTTTCCAGATATGGTTAAGCTCAAAGGCGACAAAGAAATTGGTGAAAAATTAAATATTGTGCTTGATGGCATTGCCAAAGAAAATGAGTTGTCCTGGCTTTCCAATAAAGATAATGACTTTAATGATGAAGAGCGTCTTGGCAAAGGCAAAGAGATGGTCGACAGGCTATCTAAACTGGTCGGTATTTTTGAAGGGTTGGACTTTGGCAGTAATAGCGCTCAGGGTGATGACATACTTGGTGATGCCTATGAATACCTGATGCGTAATTTTGCTACCGAATCGGGCAAAAGTAAAGGGCAATTCTACACGCCTGCTGAAGTCTCGCGCATTTTGGCCAAAGTGGTCGGGATCACCCAAGAGACTTCTCAAGATCAAACGGTTTATGATCCCACTTGTGGTTCCGGCTCTTTATTATTAAAAGCGGCATTTTTATGACCGAATCACAGCATATGGAATGGAAACAATCCTGGCGAGATGAATACCTGAAATGGATTTGTGGTTTCGCCAATGCTGATGGCGGTGTACTTGTAATTGGTCGTAATGATAATGGCAAAGATGTTGGCATTGAAAATAGCAGTGATTTATTGGAAATTATTCCAAATAAAGTCCGCGACCTGCTTGGAATTATTGTAGATGTTAATTTACTAAAAAACGGCGATAAAAATTTATTGGAAATAGTGGTTGAAGCTTATCCCTATCCCATTAGCTACAAAGGCCAATACCATTATCGAACTGGCAGCACCAAACAGGAACTAAAAGGAGCCGCGCTAGATCAATTTTTATTAAAAAAACAGGGGCGTCATTGGGACGCCGTGCCACTACCCGTTTTTAGCACGGAAGATTGCAGCCAAAATGCATTAGAGTTATTTAAAAACAAAGCGGTAAAAAGCGGGCGAGTGGATGAATCGGTACTGCAAGACCAAAAACTTGCCTTGTTGGAAAATCTGCAACTGCTCGAAGGAGAATATCTTAAACGTGCAGCGGTATTATTATTTTCTGATAAACCAGAAAAAATTGTTTCCGGTGCTTTTATCAAAATCGGTTTTTTTATCAGCGATGATGACCTACGTTATCAAGATGAAATTCATGGCAGTTTGTTCTCGCAAGTGGAGCAGGTGATTGAAGTTTTAAAGCTAAAATACCTGAAAGCTTATATTAGCTATGATGGTTTACAACGATTAGAAACCTATCTGTTTCCATTGGCTGCATTGCGAGAAGCATTGCTCAACGCAGTCATTCATAAAGATTACAGCAGTGGTATCCCCATTCAAATCAGTGTGTATGCTGATCAAATAGTCATTTGGAATTCGGGTCAATTGCCGGAATCATGGACGATGGATCGTTTACTCGGAAAACATCCCTCACAACCTTTTAATCCTCTACTTGCAAACGCCTTCTTCCGCGCGGGTTACATTGAATCATGGGGGCGAGGTATTGAAAAAATTCAACATGAATGCAAACAGCATGATATTCCTGAACCACTATTCGATTTTGGCATGTCGGGTTTAATGCTGACTTTTTCAGCGAATCCACAACATATTCAAACGACTTTAGACAAGAACTCACCAACAACTACACCCGATGCGCCGGGGAAAACGCCGGGAAAAACGCCGGGAAAAACGCCAGATAAGATCCTGGCGGCTTTGCAGCAAAATGCTCACCTTTCAATTCCTGAGATAGCCGAGCAAATAGGAAAATCTGAAAGTGCGGTGGAAAGAGCAATCCGAAAGCTACGCGAAACGGATAAACTGGAGCGTATTGGTCCAGCCAAAGGTGGCTACTGGAAGGTGTTGGAGGAAAACAAATGAGCACCGTAGGTCAACGAGAACGTGTGACACAAAACCGTGTAGTAAAACTGTTTCAGCAACATCTTGATTATAGTTATTACGGCGATTGGCAAGATCGCGGCGATAATTCTAATGTTGAAGAAAGCTATTTATGTTCCTGGCTAAATAAACAAGGCGTTGATGATCTGCTAATCACCAATGCCATTCGAAAGTTTAAAAAATCTGCAGCCATGGGAGATGGAAAAAAACTTTACCATGCGAATAAAGCGGTTTACAGCGATTTACGTTACGGGGTAAAAGTCCCTCAGGGGAAAGGGAAGCCGGATAAAAATGTTTGGTTAATTGACTGGGCTGAACCACTTAACAATGATTTTGCCATCGCCGAAGAAGTTTCAGTCAAAGGCGAAAACAACAAGCGTCCGGATATTGTTTTGTATGTGAATGGTATTGCGTTGGGCGTAATTGAATTAAAACGATCATCAGTATCGGTAGCCGAAGGCATTCGCCAGAATCTGGATAATCAGAAGAAAACTTTTATTCGAGATTTCTTTTCCACTATGCAAATCGTTATGGCAGGTAATGATACAGAAGGTCTGCGTTATGGCACCATCGAAACGCCGGAAAAACATTACTATGGTTGGAAAGAAGAGAATGCCGATTATAATCCTGATATCGATGAGCGCAGCAAAAAACATCTGTCGGTGCATGATGTGGATTATGCCGATGACATTCTGGATTTTGATATTGTCAATTTCTGTAACAAGCAACGGTTTTTAGAAATTATTCATAACTTCATTGTTTTTGATGCGGGAGTAAAAAAGACCAGCCGTCAAAACCAATACTTTGGGGTAAAGGCGGCACAGCAGCGCATAAAAGGCAATGAAAGCTATCTTACCGGAAGCACTATTTGTTGGTTTTACTGGTACGCCCTTACTGAAAAAAGACAAACATAAAAGCATCGAAATATTTGGTTCTTTTATTCATACCTATAAATTTGACGAAGCCGTTGCCGATGGGGTGGTATTGGATCTGCAATATGAGGCTCGCGATATTGATCAATATATCGGTTCCCCTGAAAAAATTGATGAATGGTTTGAAATTAATACTCAAGGTTTAACTGATATGGCGAAAGTCCAGTTAAAACAAAGGTGGGGGACTATGCAGAAAGTCCTTTCCAGTCAACAGCGGTTGGAAATGATTGTGAACGACATATGGCTGGACATGAAAAAGAAACCACGGCTTATGAATGGTCGAGGTAATGCGATGCTGGTTTGCGCCAGTATTTATCAAGCGTGTAAGGTTTTTGAGCTGTTCAATAAAACTGATTTAAAAGGTAAGTGTGCGATTGTTACCAGCTATCTGCCATCACCCAACGATATTAAAAGTGAGGAAGCCGGCGCGGGTTTAACTGAAAAACTGCATCAATATGAAATTTACCAAACCATGCTGGCCGACTACTTTGAAGTGTCCAAAGAAGAAGCAATAAAAAAAGCGGAAGACTTTGAAAGCAAAGTGAAAACTCAATTCAAAGACGAGCCTGGTCAAATGCGTTTGTTGATAGTGGTCGATAAGCTGTTAACTGGTTTCGATGCCCCTTCCGCCACTTACCTTTATATCGATAAGAAGATGCAGGATCATGGATTGTTTCAAGCCACCTGTCGAGTCAATCGACTCGATGGTGATGATAAGGAATACGGCTACATTATTGACTACAAAGACTTATTCCATAGTCTGGAAACATCCATTGGTGACTACACCAGTGGTGCTTTTGATGATTATGACAAGGAAGACGTTCAAGGATTGTTAACTAATCGCTTGGATAAAAGCAAAGAAAAACTGGAAGAGGCCAGAGAAGCTACCAAGGCACTCTGCGAACCGGTACTCCAACCCAAAGAATTAATCGATTACATTCGATATTTCTGCGGCGACGTAGCAAAAAGTGAAGATCTGAAAATTAACGAAGCAAAACGCGTCTCACTTTATAAAAATGTAGCGGCTTTGGTGCGCAGTTATTCCAATATGGCCAATGAAATGCAGGCTGCGGGATATAGCAAGGCGGCATCTAAAAACATAAAAAACGAAATTGAACATTTCAGTAATATGCGAAAAGAGATCAAGCTGGCATCTAAAGATGAAGTGGATATGAAACAGTACGAGCCAGCCATGCGTCGACTGCTCGATACTTATATTAAAGCGGAAGATAGCGAAACTGTTATCGATTTCGAAGAATTGGGTTTGATTGAACTCATTGTTGAAAAAGCAAAACAAAATCCCGTCAACCCATCGAATAACCGAATGCCGGAAGCGATGGCTGAAACCATTGAAAATAATATCCGTAAAGTGATCATCGATGGTCAACCCATCAATCCAAAATATTATGAAAAAATGTCTGAACTGCTGGACGCTTTAATCGAGCAACGCAGAGAAGAAGCGATCAGTTATGAAAAGTACCTAAAGGAAGTTAAAAAACTGGCAGAAGGGGTTGTTAAAAATAGCAATAGCCGTTCATCTTACCCTGACTCAATGAATTCTAAAGCGAAGCAATCTCTTTATGATAACCTTGACCAAAATGAAGATTTAGCCACTCGAATTGATACTGCGATCCGGCACACCAAAAAAGCTGATTGGAAATATAACCGATTTAAACAACGTGATGTTGAGAATGCGGTGAAAGAAGAGGTCGGGAAGTATAATGTCGATATAAAGGACGTGATGGAGTTAGTAAAAAACCAGCCAGAGTATGACTAAAATGGTTCCTCAAAAGTCGAATATGACAGTTAATGGTATTAATGTACAGGTTGTCAGAAAGGACATTAAAAACCTGCACCTTGCGGTTTACCCGCCAGATGGGCATGTTCGTGTCGCCGTGCCAAAAATTACCACTGACGACAATGTGCGTCTAGCAATCGTATCAAAGCTCAGTTGGATAAAAAAGCAACAACAAGATTTCGAAGATCAACCACGTCAGTCTAAAAGAGAATTCATTTCGGGCGAGTGCCATTACTTTTTTGGCCGGAAACTACGACTCGAACTAATAGATCGAGCAGGTAAACCTGAAATTAAACTACTCAAATCTGGTAAGTTAAAAATGTTTATTAAATCAGGTGCTTCAATTAAAAACAAAGAAAAGTTACTTTCTGCCTGGTATAGAGAAGAGCTTAAAATACGAATCGGTGAACTATTAGAAAAATGGCAACCCATTGTCAACCGAACTGCTGAGGAATGTGGAATAAGAAAAATGAAAACCAAATGGGGAAGTTGTAATATCGAACAACGCCGAATTTGGTTAAATCTGGAACTTGCTAAAAAGCCGCCTCAATGTTTGGAATATATATTAGTTCATGAATTAGTTCATTTTCATGAGCGCAATCATAACGAGCGTTTTAAAGCGTTGCTTTTTCAATTTATGCCAGATTGGCAAGCAAGGCGGAAATTACTGAACAGGTCTCCTTTAGCGCATGAAGATTGGGATTACTGATGCATAAAACTAGCAATAACAAGCTCCTGCAAATAGGATAGAATCATGGATATTTCGTTACTCTTATTTATTATCATTGTTGCCGTTTTTGCCTTCAGAGGCTATCGAAGCGGGATATTGGTTATCGCTGCTCGCGTGGTCGGTTTACTGCTTGCCTATCTGGCCGCGATACTTTTTACAAATTCCGCAGCGAATCTACTGCAAAAACATACGGCAATCGAAGGTTTAATTGCCTACATGATTGCTGGCTCGCTAATTTTTATTGTTACCAGTATTTTATTATCATCCTTATTTTCATTGCTGATCCGGCATTTTTCTGAAAAATCAAATGAAACCAGTAATATATCGTCGGAAACCAACAGGGCTTCGTCGGTTACTGGTGGTTTATTTGGTGCGGTGGTTGGTTGTATTGTGGGTATTATGGTAGTGTGGTTTGTCAGCACTTTTCAGGACATTTTGTTAGCTAAAAAAGGACAGCAAATCGCACAATCCAGCGCATTTGAACAAACCGCCAAAAAATTGACTGGCGCAGCCATCAGCGGTATTGTCAACGGTGTTGTAAGCAGTTCCACTGGCGATTCAGGTTTAGCCAATAGCGCCGCAAAGTTACTTTCTAATCCGGCAGAAAATATCCAGCATTTTAATCGTTTGACTCAGACTGGCGCACTACGAAATTTACTGCAAAATTCAGAAGTCAGAAGCGCGCTGGATTCTCAAAACCCTGCCGCTTTACTTGACTCACAAGCGTTTAAGCAGTTGGCCGTTAATCCTGATTTTGTCGCATTAACGAGCGAGCTTAACCTGGTTGAAAAGGGGCCACAAAAAGATAAACAGCTTGCGATTAAGATGACCAGGCTCTGGGCTCAGATAAAACAGGTTCAAAATAACCCCCAATACCTCGAAATAGTAAATGATCCAGAGATTAAGCAAATGTTGCAAAGTGGCAATGCTTTCAAACTAGTAAATAGCGCAAAAATCGAACAATTATTACAAATAATTTCTTCTTCAAAAGCGCCAGAGATCTTATCCCGAGAAACTGACGATATGCTTGAATCCGCGAGCAAAAAAAAGGCTATTTACCGTTGGGTAGATAAAGATGGCAAAGTCCACTATTCGGATAGTGAGTCTAATAAGGAAAGCAACTGAGTTTATTGTCTTTAATAAATGGAATACCAGAGTAATCATGAAATTTGATAGTCAATCAGTCATTGTTCTTGTCGTTGTCAATGTGATGGTTTATTGGATGACTAATCATTTCCTTATTATCCCTCAGGAAGTGTTTGCGTTGTTTTTTCCAGAGAATAATCAATTTGCAGTTTGGCAATTTGTTAGTTATTTGTTCTTACATGGCAGTTTTACTCACCTTCTTTTTAATATGATAGCTCTGTTTTCCTTCGGTAGTATTTTGGAGTCACG
>JAUUYO010000055.1 GCA_030590405.1 Kangiellaceae bacterium | reverse complement strand
GGTGTCCAATTTATATCGCTATAGAAAACCACAGGGTGCTCGGCGATCCATTTTTTTCATCTGCCGTGTAAATAATATTTTTAACATCTGTCGATAGTGCCGAATGATAATCACTCACAATCCATTTTTGAAAAACCTGAGAGATGGCGTGATGATTCATTTCATTCCATGAGCTGGAAAGGATCCCCACCAGGGGACTTAAATCTTTGCGTATCGCCATTGACTGAGCAACAATATTTTGGGTATCCAGCCAGTTCAGACTAATAGTCTGAATCATATTTGATGACAGGTAAGAACGCATTACACTCGCTTCTGAAAAAACGCTGTCAATTTCCTTCAATAAAAGCGCATTGATCATGGAGTCAAAATCAGAATAGTTTTTTATTTGAACATTACTGTTGCGAGTTAAAAACTTGCTTCTATCGCCTGGTTGGGCAGCCTGGATCAAACCGATGGTATGTTTACCCAGATTTTCAAGGCTGGATATTTTTGGATGGTCGACACGAGTAAATAACCCATAAGAAGAGTGAAAAAAAGGCTTAGTATAATCATATCGATCAGCATATTTTTTTTTCGGCAAGGTAAAGCTGGCATCTGGCAGTGAGCCATCTTTATTAAGTGGGTATTGACTAAAGGGGATCAGCCGAATGTTAAACTTAAAACCCAACATTCGTTCATAAAGAGAAAAATAATCTACCAGAAAACCATCGACCTTGCCGTTGTTATCCAGAAGATAGGGAGGAATTTGATAAAAGTTGATATCGATGAACTGTTTTTTTTGCAGCCAGTCAATGTCTTTATAACTGAGATGAGAGAGTTGCAATTCCGGTACTAACCACTTTCGCCAGATTAATTGTCGCTTAGCAAATGGGATCGCTTGTTGAGCCTTATTGATGATATCGGCCAATATTTTCCAGTCTTTGCGGATTTTAGTACCGGTACGAACGACTAGATCATCGGCAACAAAGTTTTCTTTTACCGAATAAATATTTTCCATTTTAATAAAGTTATTAATAATTCTTGATTCTCCCAGAACGGCAAAAATTTCGCCTTTTTCAATCCCCTTAGTTGCCGCAAGAAAAGATGAATAACTTTTCAGTTTCATACTGGGAAAAAGTATCGATAGTTGCTGGTTGGCATAAGACCCCTCCAAGACACCTATCTCCTTGTGAGATACTTGAGCAAAACTGGAATAAGGTATGGTTGAGCGGCTGGTAAAAACACTCCATTTTGCTTCAATTAAGAGATCAGTATAAAGGTCATCATTTTTGATCCGTTTTGAATAAATAACTGCGGCAATCCCATCAACAATGCCACTTGCTAGTGCTTGATCAAGGGTATTAAGATCGTGAGGAACAATAGCAATATTGGTGCCCAATTGCTGATTGATAGCTGCATACCAGTCATGGATGTATCCCTCATATTCGCCTTTACTGGTCAACTTTGAATAAGGTGGGACATTGCCAGGAAAACCAAAACGAATGTCAGGATGACTGGATAGCCAGTCCAGTTCTTGCTCTGTCAGCAGGCTGTTCGGTGGGTTATTATTCTCTTTTGCAAGCGCAATGCCTTCTGTGCTGTTCACACATAAAAGGCCTAGTAGCGCGATTAGACTAATCCTGACTGACTTTAATACCACATTATGTCGCTTTTATTTGTATTTAACTATCTGAAAATCAAGCGTTAATTGTTGTTTTATCGCAAGCTTAACCATTCTTAATAAGAGTCAAGTTCAATACTAAAAGTAGCCAATAACGGTTAAATATACAAGTCCGTGCTAACTTAGTGGTGATGGCCCCCTTCCCCATGAGCATGGCCATGAGCAATTTCTTCACCGGTCGCCTCTCTCACATTTGCCACGGTAACGGCAAATATTAAGGTTTTTCCAGCAAAAGGATGATTAAAATCGACCAATACCATAAACTTGCCCGGTTTAATCACGGTCACCCGTTTATTACCTTGCTCGGTGTGGACCACACCAACCATGCCTTTCTTCCATTTTTTAGCTCCTTGAAGGTGTTTCATTGGGATTTTTTGCTGTTGATTGTCCTGCATCAATCCGTAGGCCTCTTCGGGTGCCAGAGTGACTTCAAATTGATCGCCAGCCAGATGCCCTTGCATGGCTTTTTCAAGGCCAGCGAGTAGACCATTATGCCCGTGCAAATATGCCATCGGCATCCCATCGGTTGAATCTTCTAAGGTATTGTTTTCGCTATCAGTCATTTTATAGGTAAACTGTACAACTTTGTCTTTTTCGATTTTCACAATAGACATCTCTTAATATTATTCGCTCTCAATAGAGAAGCGGTGGTTAATTTGGTGTAGTATAAATCATCAAACAATTAAATTAACTAACAATATGCCAGTCCTGATACAACGTCAAAACGACTTAGTCGTCAATAAATATGAAATTACTCAATCCGGATTAACCATCGGTCGCTCGGTTAAGAATGATATTTATCTGGATGATCCTTCGGCGAGTCAACAACATGCAAAGATTGAGACAAAGGAATTGAAAAACGGATCTTTTATCTACTTTGTGGTTGATCTGGCCAGCACCAATCATACCTATGTTAACCAACAGGCAACCGAGGAGCATTTGTTATCGGATCAAGACGTGATCGAAATCGGTTTGAGTCAATTTAAATATATTGATGAAAATAAAGAGTCACTCGCCGCCACCAAACAGTTTAAAAAAAGCTGGATCCCCGGAATAATGGTGCTTAAAGAATAGCTGCCTGTGCCTGTTGTGGCCGACTTAATTGTCTCGCTTAGTTGTCTCGCTTAGTTAACAGGTTTAGTCACGATAAAAGTTCCCTTGCTCATCCGCCAAAATCCATGGCTGAGAAAACCAGTAAAACCTTTCTCCTTTGGCGGCTGCGGTACAATTGTACCGGCTTCTACCAACCGGTAGATTGTCTTGCGGAGTAAATACAAATCCCTTTTCTATCACCTTTTTAATCAGTTTTTTACCGCTGCTTGAATAACAACTAATCTGTAAATTTTTATCGATTTCGTTGAGCAGAATTTTGAGCCTCGGTTTTTTGTCAATACTGTCTAACAAATGATGGTGGATTGGGTTGCCTCGACTATTGAGTAATATTAGCTGTTCAATTGGCATCGCCAGGCTATTTACTTTAATAGCAAAATCTTGCATGTCGCCATACGCTCCGCCCATAGGAAATCTTGGTATCGTTAATAAATCTGGCTTTTGCGATAATCCACCGGAATGCTGGCCGAAGCCAATAAATCCCAATTGTTTAACCACCGCAGTCGCTTGCTGATCAAATTCACCATAAGGATAGGCTAACGCCTTTAAGACATTGCTTGCCTTTTGCTCTAATACTTTTTGTGAATCCACAATTTCAGCCATGATCATTGTTTTGCGTAATTTTTTTTTGTCATGGATGTTCTTTTTTATCAGATGCCTGTGATGAATAGTGTGATTGGCAATTGAAGCGCCAAATTTCGCCATTTCGTTTAAGTTTTGCCAGCTGACAAATTGGCTTAACTGATGTTCAATTGGCGATGTATGTACAAAGATGGTGAAAGGAAATTGATATTTCTTGAGTAACGGAAATGCGGTTTGATAGACCGAGCGGTAACCATCGTCAAAAGTGATCGCCACGGTTTTGTCTGCAAATTTTTCGCCTTTGTGCAACGATTTGATAACCGCATCCAGGCTCAATACTTGAAAATTATTATCTTTAAGATATTTTAGATGTTGTTTAAATAAATCGGGGGAGAGAGAGGTCAATTTAGGAGTTGAATCAGAAATATGATGATACTGAAGGATCACCAGAGAGTGTGTCACGGGGCTGATCAGAAGGAAAAGTAAACACCCAAATATTTTGTGCATCTAATTCTCCTGAAAGCAATTTAACACCTAAGAACGTAGGTTAATGGATTAGACCGTCTTCTTGACCGTAATCCGACATAAATGTGAACTAAACTGGTGGATTACGAGCAAAGCTTCCGCGTCCTGCTTATGCCCCTCGCCTAAAAGCGCCTACTTCTGGTACCTGCGTCCATGCAGGCAAAAATACGTTCTAATCCACCTTACGATCTTTCATAAATTTATACGTCTAGCCGACACCACGTTACCCGAGCTAAAATACTATTTTTTCTTTCGAGCCGGAGGTAAATCCGTACAAGTACCTTCATAAGCTTCGGCAGAAAAAGCAAAAGATTCCGAAAGCGTTGGATGCGCATGAATAGTCAAAGCAATATCTTCTGCTTCACAGCCCATTTCAATCGCGAGTCCCATTTCAGCAATTAATTCGCCAGCATTAACGCCAACAGCCGCCGCGCCAATAATCCGGTGATTTTTGTCATACAATGTTTTACTAAATCCTTCAGTGCGGCCAATGCCTATTGCTCGACCGCTGGCAGCCCACGGGAAAGTACCAACCGAATATTCAATGCTCTTTGCGGTGGCCTCTTTTTCGGTCAAGCCCACCCAGGCAAGTTCTGGATCGGTATAAGCCACACTTGGAATACATTGCGGTTCAAACGCATGTTTCTTACCGGCAATCACTTCAGCGGCAACATGCGCCTCATGGGTGGCTTTATGCGCTAACATCGGCTGGCCGACCAGATCGCCGATTGCGTAGATATTGCCGACGTTGGTTTTTAACTGTTTATTGACCGTAATAAAGCCGCGCTCATCCACCGCTACGCCCGCTGCTTCTAAATTAAGCTTGTCAGCATTTGGACGACGACCAACGGCTGATAAAATGCGATCGTATCTTTGCGGCTCTTTAGGCGCTTTTTTACCTTCAAAAGTCACCCATAAGCCGTCGTCTTTGGCTTCAACTTTTGTCACGCTGGTTTCAAGCAAAATGGCATCGTATTGTTTTTTAACATAGCGATGTAAAACCTTAACCATATCTTTATCAGCCGCAGGCACCAATTGATCGAACATTTCAACAATCGTAATGCCAGCCCCTAAAGCGCGATAAACCGTAGCCATTTCAAGACCGATGATTCCACCACCGATAACTAGCATTTTTTCTGGCACATCTTTCAGCTCTAACGCGCCAGTCGAATCAATGATCCGCTCATCGTCTGGCAAGAACGGTAGTTGAACCACTCTGGAGCCAGCGGCAATAATACAATTTTCAAAATTAATATTTTGTGTACCATCAGCAGTTTTAACTTCAACAGAACTCGAAGAAGTAAATGCTGCAGTTCCCTGCACCACCTTGACTTTACGCATTTTAGCCATACCAGCTAAACCTTTGGTGAGCTGGCTCACGACACCATCTTTATAGCTTCGAATTTTATCGATATCGATGCTCGGCTCGCCAAAAGAAACGCCATGTTTTTCCATGCTTTTTGCTTCATCAATGACTTTAGCTGAGTGCAATAATGCTTTTGACGGGATACAACCCACGTTTAAGCAGACGCCACCTAAAGTCGAATGCTTTTCAACTAAAACCACTTCTAAGCCTAAATCGGCTGCTCTAAATGCAGCGGTGTATCCACCAGGACCGGCACCAATCACTAAAACTTGTGCTTGAATATCACTCATATTTAATCTCTTTGTAGGGTGGGCAATTTTTGCTTAAAAGCACCTATTTTTGGTTCTGCCCACCATTTTCGCAACAAGGTGGGCAAAAAAAATTGCCCACCCTACCTTTACAAAACTATATTTTCGGTCAAAAAACAACCTGTCATTGCGAGGAGGTACGACGCGGCAATCTCCATCTGTTTTGCACATAATTTGAGTTTGTACATAACATTAGGAGATTACCGTGTCGCAAGCTCCTCGCAATGACAATTTTCCTCGATAGCCAGAATTAAATTAGAATGCTCCTGACAATCGCAATTCCATCATCAACCTAATTCAACAAAACCCGCCTGATATCCTTTAAAGTCGCAGCTAAATGCACTACAAATCTTGCCGCGTCCGCGCCATCAATTACGCGATGGTCGTAGGATAGAGACATTGGCAACATTAGTCGAGGCTCAAACTCTTTTCCATTCCAAACGGGCTGCATTTTATTTCGGGAAAGTCCCAAAATCGCCACATCGGGCCATTTTACAATAGGTGAAAAGGCTGTGCCACCTATTCCACCCAAAGATGAGATAGTAAAACTACTGCCCTGCATATCATTGGCACCCAGTTTTTTCTCTCTTGCCTTGGCGCTGATCTCGCCTAGCTCATCGGCCAGTTGGTAAATCCCCTTTTGATCAACATCCCGAATGACCGGAACTGTCAGACCGTCCGGCGTTTCAACCGCCACCCCGATATGGTAATAATGTTTTAAAATCAAGCTCTCGCCATCATTGTCCAAACTGGCATTAAACTTGGGAAACACTTTTAAGGTATGCACTAAACCTTTCATAATAAACGCCAGCGGAGTCAAGCGAGTACCGGCTTTCATTGCTTCGTCTTTCATCGCTTTTCTAAAGGCGTCAAGCTCGGTGATATCCGCATCTTCGTGTTGAGTCACGTGCGGAATAGAAATCCAGTTGCGGTGTAAATTAACGCTACTGATCTTTTGAATGCGGGTTAGTGAGTGGCTTTCTATCTCCCCCCATCTGGCGTGATCCACTTTAGGTAATTCCGGCATCGCAAATGCGCCAGTTGTGGCGGTTGCTTTGGGTCTTGATAACTCAAACTTGATGTAGTTTTGCACATCTTCTTTGACAATTCGAGACTTGATGCCGGTGCCTTTTATCTGAGATAAATCAGCGCCTAATTCTCGTGCGAATCGCCTGACCGATGGACTGGCATGAACCACGCTATCTGATTTCTTTTTCTTCATATGTGGATGATCGGGAACCGGCGAGTGTCGCTCTGCTGGACTAGCGACTTGAGCCACTTCGGCGATATGAGTCGGCTGTTCCGGCCCTTTGGGCAATGACTGCTCGGCAGCAACCAACACCTTGGTACTCAATTTACCAATCACATCCCCTTGAGAGACTTTATCACCAACCTTCACCAGCACTTCTACCACGCTTCCGGCAACGGAACTGGGCACTTCCATGGTAGCTTTATCGGTTTCCAGAACAATCAGGCCTTGCTCTTTTTCGATGGTATCGTTTGGATTGATCAATACTTCGATCACATCAACATCTGCCGCATCGCCAATATCTGGAACCAGAATATCGATAACTTCGGCCTGAGCCTCCAGTTTTTCACTAACGTCTGTTTTTTCTTCAAATACTGACTTATCAGGTTGAGCTATTCTGTTTTCTACTGCATTTGTTTCAGTAGCCACTTCTACTTTGACCTGGACATCCATCGCGCCACCATCTAATTCTAAAATCAGATCTTGATTAGAAACTTGCTCACCCACTTTCACCGAAACACTTTTGACAATTCCGGCATGGCTAGATGGCACTTCCATAGTCGCTTTGTCGGTTTCAAGTACAATTAATGGGGTTTCTTTTTCGATGCGATCACCTACCGCAACTAAAACTTCGATAATATCCGCACCATCGGCGTCGCCAATATCAGGTACTTTTACTTGTATTAAATCAGTCATTATATTCTCCCCAGCCTTAACTAAATAATGGGTTGGGTTTATTGATATCGATGTTGTAAAGCTTGATCGCTTTAGTCACTTGCCTGACGGGTATTTTGCCTTCATCGGCTAAAGCTTTGAGCGCTGCCACCGCAACAAAATAACGGTCAATTTCAAAGAATCGACGTAAATTTTCTCGACTATCACTGCGACCAAAACCATCGGTCCCAAGCACCGTATAAGAGCCCGACACAAAGGCGCGTATTTGCTCGGCGTAAGCTTTAACATGGTCGGTTGAAGCGATCACCGGCCCTTCGTGATCGGCCAGGCAACTCGCTACATAACTCTGTTTGGCTTTGTTTTCTGGATTTAACATATTGGCTCGAGTGATTTCCTGACCATCTCTGGCTAATTCATTAAAACTGGTGACGCTCCAAATATCTGAAACTACTTTGAAATCTTTTTCCAGCAGTTCTGCCGCAGCAATCACTTCATTGAGTATTGCTCCACAACCTAGCAACTGTACTGTCACTGATTTCTTTTTAGCTTTCGAGGCTTTAGCTGGCTGCAATAAATACATACCGCTGATAATGCCATCTTCACTGTTCTTTGGCATTTCCGGGTGAGCATAATTTTCGTTTAAAGTAGTTACGTAATAGAAAACATTTTCCTGCTCCTGGTACATACGTCGCATCCCTTCGCGAACAATCACTGCCACTTCATAACTGTAAGTGGGATCATAACTGACACAATTAGGAATGGTCGACGCCACCAGGTGGCTGTGACCATCTTGATGTTGCAAGCCTTCACCGTTTAAGGTGGTCCGCCCATAAGTCGCTCCAATTAAGAATCCTCTTGCCTGCATATCACCAGCAGCCCAGGCTAGATCGCCAATTCTCTGGAAACCGAACATCGAATAAAAAATATAAAAAGGGATCATCGGCAAGTTATTACTCGAATAACTGGTCGCTGCCGCCATCCAGGACGACATAGCACCAGCTTCGTTGATGCCTTCTTCCAGGATCTGGCCTTTTTTATCTTCGCGGTAATACATCAGCTGATCGGAATCGACAGGTTCATACAATTGACCAACGGAAGAATAAATTCCAATTTGACGGAACATGCCTTCCATTCCGAAAGTACGAGCTTCGTCTGGAATAATGGGCACAATATGCGGCGCCAATGCTTTATCCTTGAGCAGGACATTCAGTACTCGGACAAATGCCATGGTGGTTGAAATTTCTCGGCCATTTGAGCCTTTGGTGATTGATTCAAATGTTTTGACCGGCGGTATGGCCAAGCTTTCTGCTTGTTGACGCCTTGCCGGTAAATAGCCACCTAATGCTCCTCGACGTTCACGCATATATTTTATTTCGGGACTATCTTCACCCGGATGATAAAAAGGCGTATCTTCAAGATCTTTGTCGTCAATGGGAACGTTAAAACGATTTCTGAAATGCTTGAGCGCATCCAGGTTCATTTTTTTGACCTGATGGGAAATATTCTTTCCTTCACCGCTTTCCCCCATGCCGTAACCTTTGACGGTTTTTGCCAGAATGACCGTCGGTTGACCTTTATGATGAACTGCCGCGTGATAAGCTGCGTAAACCTTGGTTGGATCGTGACCACCACGATTTAAACGCCAAACATCTGCATCAGACATATTAGCAACCATCTCCAGTAGCGCCGGATCTTTACCGAAGAAATTATCTCGGGTAAATTTACCGCCTTTGGATTTGTAGTTTTGATACTCGCCATCCACAGTATCTTCCATCACTTTAAGCAATTTTCCGTCAACATCTCTGGCTAGTAATGGATCCCAGTATTGTCCCCAGATAACTTTAATCACATTCCAGCCTGCCCCGCGGAAAACCCCTTCAAGCTCCTGAATGATTTTACCGTTGCCTCTCACCGGGCCATCGAGTCTTTGTAAGTTACAGTTGATCACGAAAACTAAGTTGTCGAGATTTTCCCGTCCCGCCAAAGAGATAGCGCCCAATGACTCTGGCTCATCGGTCTCACCGTCACCTAAAAAGGCCCAGACTTTTCGGCCTGCGGTCTTCGACATTTCACGATCATTTAAGTATTTTAAAAAACGCGCCTGATAGATCGCCTGAATAGGCCCAAGCCCCATAGAAACCGTTGGAAACTGCCAAAAATCTGGCATCAACCAGGGATGTGGGTAAGAAGACAAGCCTTCTCCATCCACTTCCTGGCGAAAGTTTTTCATTTGATCTTCAGAAATTCGCCCTTCGAGAAACGCTCTGGCATAAATCCCCGGAGATGAGTGCCCTTGAAAATAAATCAAATCGCCCTCTTGCTCTTCATTAGTAGCTTTAAAGAAATGATTAAAACCTACATCGTAAAGGGTGGCGGATGATGCAAAACTGGATAAATGCCCGCCGAGTTCTTTATCTTTTTTACTCGCCTGTAATACCATCGCGATCGCATTCCAACGAATGATCGAGCGCAATCGTTGCTCCATCGCCAAATCGCCAGGAATACGCGCTTCTTTTGATGTGGGGATGGTATTTAGATAAGCGGTGGTGGCTTTGTAAGGAAGATGGGCACCAGAACGCCGGGCCATATCGATCAACTTTTCTAACAGGTAGTGCGCCCTTTCTGTGCCCTCTTCTTCGAGCACTGCTTCTAATGCTTCTAGCCATTCTTGAGTTTCTATCGGATCAATATCTTGATTGTTCGCTTCTGAAGTAGTTGGTTCGGTCATGGTCATTCTCTTTTATTAAGACTTAACTTCGATTCTTACTTAACCTGAAATTATAGCAGCTATATTTTGTCACGCTGTTTTGTTGAGCTATCAAACGATAACTTCCTGTTTTTATCGAGTAATTACAAATAGTTAGCTAATTACCTGATTCCAATTTCTGCTCATCTGCTTTATTGAGCCGTACGACAATAGCACTTCACTATAGCTTTTTCAATTGTTAGCCATGCTATATTTATTGCAATCTCTGTCATCCAGTGAATAAGGTTTAAAAAACCCGATTTTAGTCAGTCATTAAATTGGCTTAAACTGAACATCGTAGCCAGAACAGATAGTTAGCTAAGCTAATCTTTGTGAGCAACATTTCTGTAGAATTAGAGATGAAATTGCTTAGCGTAACCGATGAGTAGATATTGGTAGACAATGCATACGAAGATAATTTTTGAAAGGGCGGTATAAATTCCCACGCAAGAGCATAGGAATTAGAAACATTCAGAGCAACAGAAAGCGATTTAAGAAATAGTCGTCATCACCGCAGCAACAACCACATAAATAATGACTGTTCGCTGGATCATTGCTATCGCGCGATGGTTTTCTTCCATATCGCCGTCGCTCACACTCATTTCCAGACCTAAAGCGGCGATACCTGTCTCAGATATCAGCTGATTATTATCAGCATCGGCATCAGACAGGTAATCTTTGATGCGGTACAAACCATTGACAAAATCACCAGTCAGTAAAAACATCAGGCTGGTCAAACGGGCAGGCACCCAGTCTATCCAATGAATGATCAAGTTCATTAAAGGCAAGTGCTCATCAAACTCCTGCACCGCACAATGATCTCGGTATAGATGAGATAATCGATAAAACAGTGCACCGAGTGGACCCAAAAATATAAACCAGGCAATCACACCAAAATAGCGCTTTTGACTTTCGATTAATAGTTTTCTGGTAGCCGATCTCACCAGTTCATCATTTTCAGGAATATCATTTTTGTCACTGTCATCTTGTTGTTGTTCTAAATGCAAAAATGCCGCCTCAAGATCATCACGTTGCATGGATTCAAAATATTCTTTAAATGAATTTTCCAGCGATTGAGGTCCCAAACATAAAAATAACACCACAACGGAAACCATAAATAAAACAAACCAATACAAAGAGCCATCAAACACACTGACCAAACCGTATAGAACAAGCACAGGAGTTAGCAAAATGATTGCAATACCGCCCCAAGAGTCAAAAAAGTCTTGCTCAGAAAAGACGCTGGTCAAATAGTCACGACTCTTGTTAAACCAACTGAAATTTCGATACTCACTGCCAATCTTGAAATGAAGCTCAAGGGCTAACACGATTAATAAACTAATAAGTGTCATTGATTGTCCAAAATAGAAAAGGGATTAACTGAATAGTACCCGAATTGTGTGGGGGGTTACCAGTAGCTTAACCATATAAGTGACTAATGCAAATCTTGTCGATATCTTTGCCAGTCAAAACAACGCCCTGGGTCGGTTTTTCTGAGTGGCGCTATATCACTATGCCCACATATACTATCCAAACTAATCTTTGGATAGGCTTGCATGATTTGTTTAGATACATGGGCTAACTGGACGTATTGCTGCTCGGTATATTCAATATCATCAGTTCCCTCCAGCTCGATACCAATAGAATAATCATTGCAATTTTTTTGGCCAGAAAACTCTGACTCCCCGGCATGCCATGCACGTTGATTAAAATTAACAAACTGGATAACCTGCCCATCTCGCTTGATAAATAAATGAGCCGAAACTTTTAGATCAGCAATCTGCTCGAAAAAAGGATCAACACAGCTGTCTAAACGACCGGAAAAAAAATCTTCTACATATGGCTCACCAAATTTTCCCGGAGGCAGGCTGATATTATGGATGACCAGCAAAGAGATATCCGTTTGATCCGGGCGCTCATTGTAATGAGGGGACTCAGCTTGAGTGGCGTTTGATAAAATTCCGTTTTGCAGAGTCATAGATGATAGGTACTATTTTTAAGGTACTGTTTTTAAGGTACTGTTTTTAAGGTAAGTAACGGGGTTTGAGTGACTGATTTTAAACGAATGCCGATTGTATCGAACACTCATCGTGAGTCATTTTTTATATTTTTTGATCCGAAGCCTGAAATCAAAACTCACGCTTGCGCTTTCATTGTCCGTAAATTGGATATGACAGACTCAAGTGCGCGGTCAAATAATGCTTCATCGTCGAGTATTTTCATACTACCCAATTGAAGGTATTGGCAGAGCTCGCTGGTTAAAAATTCGGCCATTTTCATCCCGCTTCGATTAACGAAGATAAACTTACCTGAAGATGCGATCTTCGCAGCCAACTTGCATCTCTTAAACACCGACTCAACTTTGAGTTCAACCCAACTTCCGGCTCTAAGCTGCTCAATCGTTTGAGAAATTTCGGGACCTATATGAACCGGTTCGACCATTTTGGTAGCAAATGCTTCGCCAGTATCAATCCGAGAGAAACCAATATCTTCAACACATACTACTTCTTCTTTTGTTTCATCCGCAGCTTCTTGTTCTGGGCTAATTTCAGTCTCGTCGAGACCCGAAATATCCGGTAAACCTGAAGTGACGTCTCGAGCAGGTAGTCTTAATATTTCTTCCTCGGTTTGTTCATTGATTTTTTCTCGACCAACCTCAACAATCTGCCGATGATAATTTTCAAGTTGCTCAAATAACGTGGATGCTTCGATAGTAGAAAGTGAAATCAACTCCATGCCTTTACGTAAGTGCTTTATTAACAAAGTGATCTTGCTGGTCAGTTTTTCTAATCTTTCAGCTGTTTCTATTGGTTGTACACTCCAGACTAACAATTGAGCGACTTTAACTCTTCGCTTCCAGGCCTCATCATTACCTTTTAAGCGCTCTAACAACATCACATGCGACCATACATTTTTCAATATGAGCTTAACCACTTGCGGAATATTTTGCCCCTTGCAAATGGCTGATAAACTTCTATTAACAACACTTCTAGCAGTTTCTGTACGCGCTTTACCCTCTTCGGCCTCTTTAATCCGTCGCTCAAAAATTTGAGCTTTTTGATTATTCTGTTTTTTAAATAGTGAAAACTCTTCCAGCAAATCAACAAATAAATCAGGGTCCTGATCAAACTCTTTAATCACCCGTTCGGCAACGTAAGAAATCTTATCGAACATTGCTTGCGCAGAAGGGTCTTTTTTGTCCCAGGATAGTCCAGCGTGGGCAAGCTCATTTAACAATGCTCTGGCAGGGTGGCGTCGATTTGAAAAGAAGGTTTTATCCGATAAGCCAACCTTCAACATGGGGATCTGTAACCTGGCAATGATATATTTTATTTCAGCCTGTAAGTTGTCGTCTTCTAAAATAAAATCAAAGAGCATCGACACGATATCGATCATATCCTCGTTAAACTGTCCTAACACCCCAATTTCTTGATTATTTCCAACTTGAGAAAAACTGGAACCTAAAGATTCACGTAGATTTTCTGGCTGGATGGCTCCTTCAGTTGCAGTCAATGATTGTTGGTTAATTTGAATTTTTGATAAAGCTTGAAGTAATTGCTGAGTATCAACTTGCTTTCCTTGCGAGGATTGTCCCGAAGGAACATCGTTTCCATTGGCAACCCTTCTTTCAAACATTAGTTGTTGAATAATATCTAACATCTGAGATTGCTCAATTGAGGTGTCAGATTTTTCATCACTCTCAGCGGCTAAAGCGTCCATGTTATCCTGAACAGCGCTGTCGAGACTATTAGGGGCTTTTCTAATTTTTAATCTGGTATTTTTTAATTCCGGCAAAATACCTTTATCAATAAAAAATTGATTGATTTGCTGGTAAAGGAGAGCTAGCTCGGAGATAACACTGCGATCAAATAACTTATAAATAATCAGCATTGAGGCAATATCTAAATCGAGTATTTTACTGGCAGTACGAAAGGCATCACAAATAAAAACAGGTTCTAGCGGATTGGTAGCTTGCTCAATCGTTCTATCAGTAACAAGTGTATCCAGACGTATTCGGACATGCTCCAACGCCTTTTCGTTGGTATTTTTGGCTTTGTTAACCATTGCGTCTGTCGCAATATCTGCTTCAAGCTGGTCTTCATCGACTAACGCGATATTCTCAAAGGATAATTCTTCGACATTACCGTCATATTCTTCAGATAGGTTCTTTTTTCCGAGAGTTTGTTTAAAGTTATCAATCAATGCCTGTTTGAAACTAATGATTAACCCTGAGCGTTTGACTCTTAACAAGCGCATAGCATGAAACTGAGCGTTATCGGGAGAAGAGTCGGCCATATCAAAAAGTCGATCATCTGCCGTATCAAGCATGTTAACTAACTTAGCTTGTAACTCTTCGACACAGATAGACTGAATGTTTTTGATCAATACCGGCAAAGGACAAAACTCCGTCGACGTGACATTTTTACGCGACTTCGTTGAAAAATGAACAATATGACTACGTGCGTTCACTAAAATGACCTCAAATACAAATGGACTGGTTGCCATTAAGGTTACTGTTGGGCTATAACCTTTTATAACTCATCCATCAGATATCAGATGTGACCCAGCCCCCATTTTTAAAAGGCTCTGGCGTTTATTCCGACGAGTGGTCAAGTTATTGCTACCAACCGCCACAGCAATCTCGACAAGAGATAAACAAACAATAACCCCAATCCTTAGATTAATCACAGACAGAACCGACATTAAGT
>JAUUYO010000040.1 GCA_030590405.1 Kangiellaceae bacterium | reverse complement strand
GATCAAGACTGGTTGGTCGATTATTTTACTAACTGGCAGTCAGGCGGCGTTACACTTAAAAACCTGCAAACGGGCGAGCCGGTGGATTATCTTCCGCTATGGGTTGGAGAGTCTACCGGAGCCTCTAATAATGATGAGGTGTTTAAAATTTCCATTGATGGTCAATATCTGATCACTCGTTCAAGTGACTATGGCTTTCAAATTTATGACTTGCAGCAACGAAAGATTGTCCAAAAGATTGACAGCGAACTTGGCAGTTTAGTTATTTTTGAATTAAGTCAAGATAGTAAGCAACTTGTCACCTTATCCACCAACGGTAGCATTCAGTACTGGGATATAAAATCTGGTGCTTTAATAAAGCAGTTAGATGATCCTCAAAAAATACCAGAAAATAACCCTCAAATGGGGTTGAGTATTTCATCTGCGAGCGATGTTCTAACGTTTTTCGGTAATCAAATTTCGATCTGGGATGAAAACCGCCAAGGAGTATTGGGTAATATTACGATAAAGGGAAATATTCTGGCGGCGCAAATGGATGGTAAAAATCGAACCGCGGTGACCTTTGAGAAAAATGGTATGGTCAGTTTTTTGCCCTTGCAGCCCAAAGGGCAAGCTTTGATTGATTGCGCCGCTAATATCATGCCTTGACCCAAAATGCGTGAGAAACCTAAAAAAATTATGAAGAAATTTAAGTTTATAAATAATCAGTCATTAAAAGAATTTAAGGCATTACCAGATGTTATTCAAAAGCGGTTTGCCAATGATTTAAATGCTATTTGCCAGGACAAAGCGCCGTTCTCTAAATTTAAGCACTTAAAAGAAAGTGTTGGCGTTGGTGCTATTGAACTCATTGAAAACGGTAGGCCAGCATACAGGACTATCTATGTAGCTAAATTTAATAACACTGTCTACATACTACATTCATTCACCAAAACAACAAACGGAGTTGATAAAAAAGCAATGGCAACAGCCAAAAAACGTCATAAGCAAATGATGCGAGAAGTCGAAAGTTAGACATATCAACACTTGTATATATATCAACACTTGTATATATCAACACTTGTATATATATCAACACTTGTATATATATCAACACTTGTATATATATCGGTATTGATATAAACTGTTTGTAAGTTAAATGTGAGGTATTTCTTATGAAACTTGAATATAACAATATTTTTGAAGTTGTAGCGGATGATGAATCTACAGCTTCGGAGTATGAAACGCGCTCTGACTTAATGATAGTTATACGTGACTTGATCAGTTATAAGGGCTGGGAACAGAAGGAAGCAGCTGAAAAGCTTGGTTTAACTCAACCAAGAGTTAGCGATTTGGTAAACGGTCGAATTGAGAAATTCAGTATCGACAAACTAATGACTTGCCTTTATAAAGTAGGCTACAGATTTAAGCCATCTTTTAAAAATGAAAAAATAACAATGTCCGTTCAAAACGTAAAAGTGGTATAGGATGAATAGATGGTATTAGAAGTGATAAATACAAAATTAGCTCAAATATTGATGGAGGAAAAAGGTCTGGAAAACCTTGTGTTCGAGGTTTAAGGGTAACCGTTTATGATATTTTGAATATGCTCGCTGATGGCATGAGTTATGATGAAATTATAGATGATTTTTCAAAGATTACTAGAGAAGATATCTTGGCTTGTCTGGCATTTGCTGCAGAAAGAGAAAATTCTATTACAGGCTTAGTGCTTGAAGTATGAGCTGCAACACTTATTTAGCAGAGTAATTTGCCGCTAGTTCCTCCAACAAGTCACTAGAAATAATAGACTGTTCCGCCAGATGATGTTTCAACTGATTTGCAGGAACCTCGTGAGGTTTATTGTCAAAGTGTGCTGCGGTAAAAAGTTCTTGATAACTTTGCTCAGCTTGTTTGGTTAAGCCTGCTAACAGTTTAGCCTCTGCAAGGGTGGCATGATCCCAATAATCCATTTTATCGGTCGAAACATTAAGAATTTCTTTTAAGGTTTTTTCTCTTCGTTGGTAGGTTTTAATGATGTCCTTTGCTATTTTTTGACTAGTTTCAATATCACCCGACCACAATGAATAGGTGGCTGCGTTGATCCCAAGATAGGTGTTTCGCTGTTTAGACAGCTCCCATCCTTTGATATAAAGTTTACCCCATTGAGCTAAGCGATTCTGATCGCCGTTTTGCCACAGTTTTTTGATCACACCGGCTAAAATACCAACGGTTTCATCATCGTTAGGAGTTTGTTTTAATAGTTGGCGCAATAGTTTTTCCGCTTCTTTTAATCGACCGGAACGGCTGAGTAATAATCCTCTGAGTTGATTTAAACGTAAATCTTCGGGGTGGTAGCTTAAGGCTGTTTTTAGAAATTTAGAGGCTTTAAGAATGGCTTTTTTGTCAATCAGCTTTTCGCAAATAACGGAGGCAAACACTGGTTGCTGAAGTAAGCTGGAATCATTATCTATTTCTAATTTACTCAAGTCTCTATGTTCCAGCCATTCACTGATCCAGTGAAACTGTTTAACCATATCATTTTGAGTGTTTTCTAAAAGCGAAAATGATTTGGTTTTTGACTCAACCAAATGAGATTCTTTGACTAACCAGTCTAACCAGACATCAAGCAATATAATTGCTATGTGACCATCATGTTCTTCGGTCGATTTTAATAGATGTCTGAATTGATTAGCTAGTCGTCTAAGTGCGTGAGCCCAGTGTCTGGTTGTACTGTCTAATAGATTATAATCATTAATGTATTCAATATTGGCAAATACATTTGACTTAGCTTTTTCTCCGAGTTGAGTCACGCAAAAAGTTGAAGTGGCTTCCAAAATTCGACCAGTATAAAAAACAACGGCTTCTATTGCATTGACTTCAACCACTTTTTTTAGCTGGGCGAGATCTTCCTCTAAATTAAAATTGGTGCTACTTATTTGCTGAGAGACTTGATTAACCATTATTTAGCCTGTTTTTTAATCTTTGGATAGATTGAATTAATAAGTCCCTGTGTTGAAATTCAAGGTCTGTATTACAATGAAACAAACAATGTCCAAATGCTCTATCACTGATATTACCAATAACGGGTTCAGCTAAAGCGCCAAACACATCGTGATTAAGATCAATTATAAAGTCATCTGTATTTAAAAATGAATCGATAAATGCCAAAGTTTCATCAAGAGAAATAAGCTGCTTTTTCTTTGTAAAGCCTTTCATCTTCCCTTGCGCATAAACCACCAGATCGAGTGGCTGGATTGGGATCGGACCGTTATCAGAAAATAATTTTATCTTGTCAGGTGTTTTTGATGAAATATAACTGGATTTAAATCCTGATTTTTGCCCTCTTAACAAGTCAGGATAAGTACCGGCAACACTATCGGTTTTTTGTTCATCCCAGATGGCTATTTGTTTGATGCTCGTTGTCTTTTTCTGATGATAGTTTGGCGAATGGCTTAAACATAATCCCATTGCAATTTCCGTACACAATGCAAAGCTGACACTGTCATCAACTGGTTTGTTATAAAAAACCTGAGTGAGACTCGATGCATGATTTATAAGTGTTTCGAATCGCTCAATCCAGTGTTTGCCAGAGCCGGATACCGACATCTTGATAAAATCATCCTTATCAAATGGTAAAACCAGATGTAGATCGGCGTCCAGTTTGAGCATGGCTTCAGCCAGTAGAATATCTGCACCTGAGGCAAGTGAGCCGAAACCTGCTATTCCTTTGAAGGATTGTAAGTAATCGGTAATTATTTTCTGAACGCTTTGCTGGTTTGATTTTGGAAATCGGCCCGACTCATCATTCGAAATAATATGTCCACAATAGTGGAATAGCTCAGCCATGTTTATTGCTATCTTTTTTAATTTTCGATTTTGATTTATTCGAGGGTTCTCTGCTGATATAAATAACCGTAGCGCTAAGAAAAATGAGGACGATCAAAAATACCCAGATAGAAGATGGCTCGACTTTATTATTTTCAAATAATATCCCATGAAGGTTTAATCCCCACAAATCAACCCAACCAATAATAACGGCAAAAAGGGATCCTAATATACCAAAAGTTTTGAGCCTTTGTTCTTGCTTTTGACTTACATGGTCTGCGATATATTGTTCGATTTCTTGAGCGTCGCTGGAAGTTTCTATCAGCAGCTCGGCAATTTCAAGTGCTTTTTTATTCGTATTGCAAAATAAATTATGGTTGGTATTACCACTGATCTGGGTATAGCGAAAATTAAGCCTGAAATCATAAAGTCTGGTTCTAAAGTCCCTTAGCTTGGTCAGGTTTTCATTGGTCGGATTTCGCATGTCGACTCGATCTTCATCCGGCGTATTGGTCGCCATTTCCCGCAAAAATATATACTCCGCATAGGTTATTAAAATTAACGGTGCGTAAGCTTGAGGGATCGCGGTTCGATCAAAGTTAAGGATGGACTCCGGTATCTGCTCGATGCAGCAGGCAAAATCAACATAGGTCACCGCACCTTCTAAACTAAACGCATGGGTAATTGGCTTAAAGGGTTCAAAATAATCGATTTGTTGGTCGGTATCATCGGGCAAATATAATTCATTATATTTTCGAGCCACCCGAAAAGCATATTGTTTTCGCTGTTCATGGTTAAGCGGTTGTTCGGTAGCAAGATAGGTATAAGCGTAAGTGTTCTTGCGATCATTGGTGGGGGTGAGCTGGAGTCCTTTGCCGATGGATATGGGGAGTAATGCATCGACTAAATCAGATAGTCCTTTGATGCCCGTTTCAATATTCTTTTCAATACTAGCATCATTGGTGCTTTTCTTTTCTGTCTGATTGGCATTAGAATTTACCTTTCCCCAACTTAATTTGGCCGACTGGTGGTCACCACTATTTCTGCAAATAACATAGTTGATTTCTTGTAGCTCTTCAATAGATTGGATGGATAAGCCATTCTTGCGTGGTTGCTTAAAAGACAAATCAACTACCATCATGCCAATACCGGTATTCAATCCGTAAAACCACACACTGTTAAACATCACAGGCCAACCTTGCTCCGCTAAAGGCGGAGTAATCTTCTTATCGGCCAGACGTTTAATCGCTGAGGGTTTTAGCGAAATCGAAAACCCCTGGCCTAAATCACTCGGCGAACCTTGATTGATAACTCGGATAGCATCATTTGATAATTTAACCGGATGCATGCCAAAAAAACCATCGGATAAAGGAATATCCTGTATGCCATTGACTAATTTGTCGCCAAAGGCGTGAATTCGTTTATCCAGCTTGCAAATGTCCTTTTGCCAAACAGGACTTTCAAGAAAATTATCATGCACATCATTGTTCAAAAAAGCAGCAGTTGAAAGCAGATCTTTGATCTGTCGCTCTATCAGTTGATTTGAAAACTTTGTGTATTCAGACGGCGATGCGTTAGAATCAAAGGTATAGGGGAAATATAAACGAATTGAATGGGATAGCGGCATAGACATAGGTGGTTTTATTTTACTTTAGCCATTAGTTTAGAATAGTCTACTCGAAAAAGCATCAAAGATCTCTTTATGCTATCTGGGCGCATCTAGGGATTTTCAAGGAATCAATATGCAGAACAAGTTAAAAGCCAAAATGATTAATACGACAGATTGCTACCAAAAAGTGTTGGAGCAGGCGCTGGTGCCGATGACCTTGAGAGTGGGGTGCTTTAATTTCGATCCTTCCAGCCGATTTGAGCTGCACGGTGATGCTAGTGGCTTTCTACAAAATCTGATACTGGAGATTGGCAACTGCATGAACCAATTGGTTAAGCGGCCGGTTGCTTCAATTATTTATTCAGATGAAGTTCCCATTATCCGACTTATTTCCAGACAGACGATAGAATTAGCGAGCTGGGATATATCTAGTCTGGATAATATTGGTATTGAAAATATGAGCATAGCGATGTGTTCTGCTGAGGAGTATCGCCAACCTGATCTCCCTGAAAAGCAAACTCCTGTTAACGATATCAAGGGCAATCGTATCAAGGGCAATAGTATCAAAGACAACGATATCAAAGACAACGGTATCAAAGACAAAAATAGCGGCTCTATTTGTTATTCGGCGGAAGTTATTGATGCTGAGGACCATTCTGATTTTATTTTTAAGCAGATAGCCTCGCACTCGGATCTGCTTATCATTGATGCCAGTGATTCAAATGACACAGAAATCAATGAGTTTATAAATCAAAATTCAACCATTAATCAATCAAGCTATGTGATGATTATCAGGAATAATGGAACGGCAGATTTTCTTCCGGTAAACGGTTCAAAAATTGAGCGTCAGACTAACGCTCAGGCGCTTAATTCTAAACTGGCTACTGAGTTAAGTGAGATCTTATTATTCGATTCGCTATTAGGAGAAACTTCAGCCGAGTCGGACGTTAAAAGTCCTGCTTTACAAAGAATTATAGATTATGCCGGAGAATCTTCACTTAAATACCAAAGTGCCGAGCCTGATTTTGAGTATCAGGGGCCTATTACTAGTCAGCAATCCTGGATAAGCTGGCATAATATTTTTAGACGATTTGTTAGTTGGCTTTCACCTAAGTCGGACGCAAAATCTGAGAAAAAACAGGAAACGGGTAAAGACAACCAAGCGAATAGTTTAAGGTTGCAAAAAGCCAGCAAAAGCTGCCATGAGCTATTCGCCCAATTTCTACGTGCCGATCATTTAGCTATCCGTTATGCCAATGCCCATCGGAGTTCATTTATTTTAATTTATTGTCTGGGCGCTTTTGCGTTGATCAATGCGGCAATTGCAATTGGATTTTCGCAAATTGGTTGGCTTGCTTTGACCTCTGCTTTAGCAGAGTTCTTTGCCCTGGTTGGAATTTTTCTTATTTATAAAAATGATCATAAAAAACGATATCATATTAAATGGCTTGAGTATCGTAGCCTGGCTGAAATGCTAAGAATGACGCCGTTGCTAAATAGTATTGGTATAACTCAATCCGCTGACAGTTTTGAAAGGCATCGCAAAAAACACGAAACGGATACAGCCGCAGGCCCGGTTAACACACATAATGCCGGGCGGATTTGGTTGATTATTTATATTAAATCGTTGATGCGATGGGTTGGTTATGAGCAGGTGAACATCAATCATGAAAATCTTGTCTCTGCCAAGTCATTTTTAAAAGAAACAATCCTTAAAAGCCAGCTTAGTTATCATAAAAATAATGCTCATAAAATGCATGTTGTTGGTCATAACTTAGGTCATTTTAGTTATATCCTTTTTGTACTGGCTTTTATTTTTGTTTCTGGAAAACTACTGACTAAATTATTGGCAGCAATGCATCTGGGAATTGATTATCAGACCTTAAGTCATGTTGGTCACGGACTGGGCGTGTTAGCCGCCGTTTGCCCTATGCTTGGCTCGGCAGCTTTTGCGATCCGTAATCACGCAGAATTTGATATTTCGTCGCAGCGATCGCTGGCGATGATAAAAAATTTAAAGCAAGATATTGATGCGTTAGACAATATGTCACAGTCAACTCAATATTCTGAATTGGTCGAGCAAACCATTAAAGCTTCTTTAGTGATGCAATCGGAAACGGCAGACTGGCTTGAAATTTATGAAGTGAAAGAGACTGAGCCTGGGTAGTCAGGATATTTGAACATAAAAAGCTACTCTCTCAGTTGTACACCCCTCTGCTTGGACAGGGTGGGATTCTACTTCTGTTTTTCTTGCTTAAATTACACTGTCATTGCGAGCGAAGCGCGGCAATCCCCTAAAGTTTTGCACAATCGTTCAAGCTTCATGCAAACCTGTTGGAGATTGCCGCGTCGTTCCTCCTCGCAATGACAGAATTTTCAAGTAAGATCTCGCCTTGCCCCTTGGGGGATAGGTCGAAAAGCTGTCAGAATTAGTAAACTGAGCACTCGTTTGGAGCACTTATTTAGTCAAAATGAGAATGTTGAGGTGCCTTAATCAGCGTCCAATATCTGTTGCATTTGATCCGCCACCAGACTCGCACTTTCCGGTCTATCCTCAGGTTTAAACGCTAATAAACTGCTGATTAGTTCATAAGCTTCGCCGCAAATATTTTTATCAATATTAGATACTTCTGCGGTTTTGGTAACTCCCAACCAGGAGGTCAATTTATTGGTTTTGTTTTGTTGAATTTCTACTTTATCACCGGACAGCCATTCATATAAAACACAGCCTAAGGAAAATAAATCAGCGCGAAAATCAATATCGGTTGATAGTTTTTGCTCTGGCGCAATATAGTTTTCTGTGCCCTGAATTTGTTTGTTGTCCGGTTGTTTTTTCCTTAGCTCAGTCTGACTCTGTTTTAATAAAGCGATCCCAAAATCAACCAATACCGTGCTGCCTTGTTGGTTAAGTAAAATATTTTCTGGTTTGATATCACGGTGAATCACACCAACGTCATGGACCGCTGCTAGCGCTCTGGCGACAGGAATAAGATAAGTCAGTGCGCTGGATAAATCATTGCTTTGTCCCATCATTTTACAAAGGTCGCCACCCGAAATATATTCTTGAACCAGATAGGGGCTACCGGTTGAATCATGGCCGATGGCATAAATTTTTGCGATTGCTGGGTGAGTGATGCTTGCCACTGCTTCAAATTCCAATCTCGCCTGATTCCACCTTTTTTTTTGCTGGTGATGGTCCATTAAGTCGCCTGCATGAAAACGCTTAACGGCAACATCCCGATCATTGATCATATCGTGAGCCAAAAATACTTCGCCAAAGCCTCCGCCACCTAATTTTTTGCGGATCAGATAGCCATCATCCACGCGGGTTATTTCATCGCTGATGGGCCGGATAGTTTCCTCATTGATATTTTCTTTGATATCCAGTTCCAGCATTAGACTGTTGATCTGCGGAAGAAAACGTTTAAATCCGGCCATGCGAGCTATTTTTCGCGCCAGCAGTAAGTGTTGCTGTGCCGTTTTCTGTTGTTCTTGCTCGCAGGCCAATTGGCTTAACCAGATCCGATATTCTAATTCTATCTCGGGTAATTCCAGGCTTTCGATATCATCTAAGAGTTGCTCGGCCTGCTCTAATGGCAGGCCTTTGTTTTGTTGTGCAAATTGATTTTTGATCAGCTGTAATTGGGTTTGATGATACGGGCTTTTTTCTGGCAGCAGCTTCGTCAATTTGCTTAGCCTAGTTTTTACTCCATCCAGTTTTTTTCGCTTAAGAGCCAGCACCACCTGATCTTTGATGCAGAAAAATAAACTGTCTTTTTGTTTTGCATCGAGCATTTCAATCGCTAAATTAAGATAATATTCGGCATCGGACCATTGCTCATCAGCGATATCGATACGTGCTAATAAATTTAACAAGCGAGCCTTGCTGTCTGGAGCTTGATTTTCACAAAGTGCGATATCCAATTCTACAAAACTACGGGCTTGTTGATAACGACCCAATTGCAGGCAAAGTCGGCCTAAATTTCCCAAAGTGATGGCCTGACCAACTGAATCATTTAGTAGTGTTTTTAATGCCAATGATTCCGAATAATAGAGCAGCGCTTGTTCGTGATCGGCAATGGCACTACTCACATTACCCAGAGTATCCAGGATCCGGGCGAGGACCTCATTTTCTTTGAGTTTGCGGTAAATATTGCGACTATGAAATAAATACTTGAGTGCTTGCGGAGTGTTACGTCGCCACTGCATCAATATTGCCAGAGCGTGCAGGAGTCTGGCGAGTTGTCTTTTCTCAGGAAGTTTTTCGATTTGAGCGGTGAGTTGTTTGGTCAGTTTTCGATTATTAAAATACTTGATTGGCTGGATAAAAATAAGTTCGATCTGTGCCGCCAGTTTAAATCGATGATCCTCACGATTAACTAATTTCTCGAAAAGTTGTATTGCGCCTGGATTATCTTGCTTTTCTAAAAACGCGATGCCTTTGATTAAACAATTTTCAATCGTATCTTCATCAATAGACAAAGCTTGCTGTAATTGATCTTTTACGAGTAAATCTTCAAGTGGTTGACTGATTTCAATGGGATAAATAGGCATTGGCGATTGTTCTCAGTTTTTCAAACGGCGTTATAATTAACTTTATAAAACAATAAATTTAAGCTATAAATAATAGACTAGAATAAAGTCTTACCATCCTAACTACAATATAAAAAAACAGGAATCTCACCAATGGCGTTAAAAATCACCAATATTATCGGTCCGATGCAAAAGCAAACCCATTTATTTGAAAATGATAAAAACATTGCTATCGGGCGGGATCCCAGTGAATGCCAAATTACTTATCCCGCTGATTTCACCAGTATCGGACGAAAGCATTTAGTTTTGGAAGAAGACGCTGGTCGTTATGAATTACGAGTTAATACCAAAAATCCGGTGTTTCTGGATGGCATATTAGCGGAAGACGATATTGAGTTGCCTGATTCCTGCACGATTGCTTTGGGTAAAAAAGATGGTCCCAGTTTTAAGGTGGAACGAATTGACAATCAGGAGCTGCCTAAAACTGTGGATTATGGCGAGCAAACGGAGATTCATACCAAAGTCAAAAAGAGCAGCGCCTGGCTTAAAGTGGCGTTGTTACTAATTGTGCTGGTCGGCGGCGGCTTCAGTTATCAAGCCTGGCAAACTCAGCAACGCATCGAACAGATGAATCAACAAGCTGGGACGATCTTTAAGGACATCTATCAAACCATTGATACCGATATTGGTCAATTGGCCAGCCAATGGAGTTCGTCAGTTTATCTGGTGCTATTAAAAAGTGAAAACGGTGAATCGCCAATGGGCACCGCCTGGGTGGCGAGCGATAATGCGCTGGCGACTAACTCTCATGTCGCACAGCTCTTTAACGATATTCCTGAGGACGAAGATTTTCAATTTATTGTTCGTTCCACAGTTGCGCCTTATCAGGAACATGTGATTAATCGTGTGGTGATGCACCCAGCGTATAACGCCTTTGCCAAAGCGTGGGAAGAAGCTGCACCAAAGCAGATCGCGGCCAACGGCAACGTAGAAACAGTGGATTTTATTCCCGGTTATGATGTTGCGCTGTTATACCCGGCATCCGCTAAAGGTCTTGCCAAACCAATGGCATTAGCCGATCAGACAACCTTGACTAATTTAACCAGCGGGATGCAGGTTGCCTATATTGGTTTTCCAATGGAAGGAGTGCAAAAACAAGTGTTTACTCAGCCGACCCCAACCATTCAGGTGGCCAATATTACTTCCATTACTGACTTTTTTAGAGGACAGGCGCCCTTTAGTGCTGCGCAAATGATCCAGCATTCATTACCTGCGATTGGTGGTGCAAGCGGCTCACCGATCATCAATGATAAAGGTGAGGTGATTGCTTTGCTCAATGCCGGTAATGTGGTCGGCGTGAATGAAAGAGGCGAACGTATTCCTAACGCGGTGGCGATCAACTATGCACAAAGAGTCGATTTACTTACCCCGTTGTTCGCACATGGCTCTGATTTTAGCATTGATGAATTAGTGGTTAAATGGGAGAAAGGCTTCTCACGATATTCAGACAAACAACAAGTTGCTGAAATTGTGGTAAAAGGTATTAGCAAAGACATCGTTAAGGGATGGCAAGAATATCTGGGTAGCGACAAAGCGGTGGAAGTGCTTAATCAACCAGTGGTGATCGATAAAAATAATCGTATTGATAATATCCCTGCTGCATTAATGGAATTTACCGCACCAAAAACCGGCAATTATTTGATCCTTGCCATTGATAGTCAGGAAGGGGATATTGATCTTTTTGTTGGCGAGGTTAAAAATGGTCAACTGAGCGAACTCAATCGAAATACCAGAGCGGATTTTTACCCTAATTTGAATGTCGAAGTTAAAAAGGGGACCAAGTTGGGAATTTATGTAATGCACTCGGATTTAAAGGATTCCGAAGCCAAATCGACCACAACTCAGCTGATTATTTATCACGATTAGTTTACGATTTTAGTAAGTGGGGCAATTTCAGGCTATTTTTGAAATATAGCTAAAAAAACGGAATTATTATTGTTGTCAGTTTAATTCTGAACTTACAATATTGATAATAAAGATAGTTTTTTAGATTGCCCCACCGCTAGTCTCCTTGGCTAAGTGATAAATTTTCATCTAAAAAAATAAATAATAATTGAAGTAAGTAGTAACCACTAACGGATCCATAACAAATAAAAAATCACACTTCAAATGCATGTTGTTAGAAATATGTATTCACCGCAAACTCAAACTGTTCAATAAATATTTGCTTAAAAGCTGAAATATTATTTTGTTCGTAAAAAAGCAACATCGCTTTTTTATAATCAAGAGAGTTAACGGTACGAAAAGAAATCGGACAGTGTTGGTAGTCAATTAAGACGGTATTGCTAATAATTCTGGCTGTTCGTTTATTTCCATCGGTAAAAGCTTGTATGTACGACAGTAGCACCAGTACCAATAACGACTTTTCAAAAATGCTAGTTTTGGCATTCGCTAGTTGACAGGTTAAATCCAGCGCTTCTCTTATTTGAAATTCATTGTCCAATGGCAGGTAATTAGTGCCAGTGATCCCGACCTTGCGTTTGCGTATATTTCGCTCTACGCCTAACTCTTTTATTAGTAGACTATGGATCTGCTCGATATTCGCAACATTTAAAGGTGATGCCAATCCTGCTGTTTCAAGTATAAAATCCAAGGTGTCTTTATGATTTAACAGCATAATTGCTTCGTCTTTAGATTTGCCTTCGGCCGTTTCTTTTTCTTTAAGTAGGCGCTCGGTTTCGAGTAAAGAATATGTATTCCCTTCAATTTGCGAAGACTTCCAACTTAAATCAATCGCTAATCTTTCTAACTCTTTCAAGCGTTCTGTTTCCGTTAGCTGGCCAATATTCTGTTTATGCCGCGATTGAAGTGCTTGCAGTCGTGCCAGTTCATTCGCGGTAAACAGTTTTACATCTGGCAAAATGTCCGTCAACAAAGCCCAGTTGAAATCTGAATTGATCCGACGCTCATCAATATCCCTGGAAAAATAATCATCTATATCAATGGGGTGAAAAAGTACATATCTGGACGACACGATATAACGTGTTCCCCTTCCTTTACCGGTTACGTTTAACAATCCTTTGAGTAACAATTGCGATAACAAGCGTTTGGTCGTAGCATAGCTTGTCTTCAGGAGGGCGCTATCATGAATAGCCTTAGATGATTGACCAGGGTTTTCGTGAATAAATTCCAGCAGTTTTTTGGAGTTATCGGAAAACATAATTGTAGCTCTTTCTTTTTTTAGCTCATTTTGAGCCATTTTAGTTCAAATAAAGCTCATTTTCTATGGTCGATGAGCTTTATTGTGCGAGTTTATGAGCTTTAAAATGCATATTGAATGATTAAGTAAGTTCTCTGGTCTCACAAGGTTAAAAATAAACAGTTTACGATTAGTTAACCCCTTTTCCAAATTGGCGCGTTTATAGTTCTCCTGGCCTGTTGGTTGAGTGCTGTCAGCAAAAATTGCATTAGTTCAGGCCAATCAGAGGAGCGCTTGCTGTGAAAGGCTTGTTGAACTAAGATTATTTGTAAGATCAATAATCCCAGATGAATCAAAATAAGGGTAAAAATGATGAAGTGCCATTTGATACAAAAACTAGCTTTGATGGGTCTATTGCTCCTTTCTTTTTCGTCAACCGCCAAAGATTCCAAGCCTTTCCGCCCCGAAATGAAAGATCAATTAAAACCGCTTTCTAAAACCATCGGAATTAAAGAGATTAAACCATCAAAGAGCGATTTTGCGGTTATCGGCCAAGATGAACGCTATCAACCGGGCGATATGACCCGTTATCCGATCTCAACCCTAGGGCAGTTGTTGATGACATCAAACGGTGGAACCAATTCAATGTGCAGCGCCACCCTTATTTCTCCCCGCCATCTTTTGACTGCCGCTCATTGTGTTTATGATAAAAATGCTCGATCATTTCAAGCCAAACTGCAATTTGTTCCTGGTCGCGATGGTAAATATATTCCTTACGGTTTGTATGGAGTGAAAACCGCTTATATTCCCAGCCAATATCCCGATGCGGGTTTTGGCAAAGGCAATGCCGATATCGCTATTTTAGAACTCTCCACCGATTTAGGAAATCAACTGGGTTATATGGGCTATGGCGTGTTTTCAGGACCGCCGGAAATTATCCAGCAACAAATTTCTAATCAAGTAAAATCGCTCGCATCCCAAAGTGGTAATAGAACGCAATTTACCGACAGAGTCACTCAATATTTAAGTGGCGTGCATAATGAATATCCCGAATATGCGCTTAAGTATTTTGGTTATTCCAATGATACCAATAATGAAATGTGGGGAGACAAATGCATTTCCTGGTTATTGAGCGATTACTCCACCGAACAATTTAGCCAAATGCAAACCTATTGTGACCTGCAAGGGGGAGCCAGTGGGTCTGCGTATATAGATTCGAATAACTATGTCAGAGGAGTGGTTTCATGGGCCAAGAGTTCCGATAACTCCGAAATAACCGACTCATCAGGACGTGGGACTGGTAATTTTAAAGGCAACATGGATGAAGTGGCTAATGTGGGGCACGCACTATCAAACTATACCTTTAATTTAATTAGCCAATGGATCAACGGAATTTACGGGGAAGAAACGTTAGTTAAGAGTTTTTCAAACTCGATGAATATCAAACGGATCGTTATGGATAATCAGTGTAATCAAGAGCTTTATATTGCGATGCGTTACAAGAATGCAGCAGGGGATTGGGTGAATGAGGGGTATTACCCGACGCCTCGATACAGTCAAGTGGTTAAAGCCGCTTCATCAGATTATTTTTATTATTATGCGATCAGTAAAAACGGTAATTTGAGTTGGGACGGCGAAGACAATTTTCAAACCTTTTATGATGAAAGGATTGGACTTCGTAAACGTAATATTGAAGATGATTTCGATACTAAAATTACCTTGACTTGTTCTTAATCTAAAATTAGAACTTGTTTTATAAGGTTGATTAAATAAGATTGTTTAAATAAGACCGATTAATAAAAGACCGATTAATAAAAGAGCTTATGAAAAAAATTCGAATTTTTGTCTCTTCACCATCAGATGTTTCTCCTGAAAGAGTCAGGGTAGAACGCGTTATTAAACGGATCCAGTCTGAATACTCTTCAGGAGTCGAAGTAGAAGTGATTCGCTGGGAAGAAGAATACTATTCAGCCACTTCAACCTTTCAAGAACAAATTAGTTCATCTGCCGATGCCGACATAGTTATTTGTATTTTATGGAAGCGTCTGGGGAGCGCTTTACCGGATGATTTTTCTCGCGAAGATGGCAGTAGTCGTACTGGAACAGAATTTGAATTTGAAGAAGCACTCGAAGCCGCTTTGAGTACCCAGTCTCCTGATATTTTGCTCTATCGTAAATCATCAAAAATAATGTTTGATGCAGAGCGTGTCGAGCAAGAAAAAGCAGAACTTCAGTCGCTGGAATTATTTTGGCGTCGCTGGGTGCAAAACGAAAAAGGTCATTTTACCGCCGGGTTTAAATCGTTTGAGAGTGTCGACGATTTTGAACAGGTTCTTGAAAAAGATCTGCGTGCCTGGTTTAAACGGCGTTTTCATAAAGTCACCTGGCCAGAAAGTAAAGGCTCCCCTTATCGTGGTCTGGATGTTTTTGAACCGCAACATTTCCCCATTTATTTTGGTCGGCGACGAGTGATTAGTGAAGTTCGCGCTCGCCTGATTGCAAATTTTGAACGGGACAATATTGGTTTTTTATTAATTATTGGCGCTAGTGGCTCCGGCAAGTCTTCGTTAGTGAGAGCGGGAATTATTCCGACGTTAAAAACAGAACAACCCATTCCAGGCGTTGCTGGTTGGCGAGAATTAATCATACGTCCATCAGAACTTGATGATAATTGGCGCTTAACTTTAGCCAAAAAAGTCGCTGAATCAAATATTTTGCCAGAAATATTAGAAGGGGATTATTCCACACCTTCAGAAATTTCTGAGTTGTGGACAAGTGTTTCAAATCTCAGCGTGATCCCGGTAAAAGCAGGACTTAAGCGTTGGGGACAAGCCATTGCCAAACAGGAAGGCCAACAACAACCAGCCAATACCCGACTGTTGATGGTTGTTGATCAATTAGAAGAATTATTTCAGTGGCCAAAGGAAGAACAAGTTGCTTTTCTTAATTTGATTGATGGCTTTTCGCGCTCTGGCGTCATTTGGGTCGTGGCGACCATGCGAAGTGATTTTTATCCTCAGTTATTTGCCTTGCCTGAGTTAATGGCGCTTAAAGAATCGAGCAGGCAATATGATTTGGCT
>JAUUYO010000054.1 GCA_030590405.1 Kangiellaceae bacterium | reverse complement strand
TGGTTGCGACGCCAACCTTATAACTAGCTCGATTGAGTTTGGCAATGGCTCGTAAACTTGATTCGATCGGGATCCATTCATCAGGAGATTTTATGTAGTGATCGGAATCTTGATTAATGACGCCGTCTCTGTCGAGGATGATTAGTTTGTTGGTCATTTGGAGTTTCCGAAATATAGGTTGTCCTTTAAGGCGATAGTGTTGGTGAAGCCCAGAGTTAGCCTAAAGGCCAACCTACATTCCCATAAATAAACATGAGAGGTTGCCTTACTTAATATTCTTATTTCTGCAATAAAGAAATATCAGCAATACCCATAAATAAATTTCTTAACTCATTAATTAAAGCTAATCGATTATTTCTGATCGCGAGATCATCCGCATTGATCATGACTTTATCAAAGAACTGATTAACCACATCTTTTAAACTGGCTAATTTTTCTAAAGCATTACCGTATTGTGCGTTGTCGATCTGATCTTTAACAAAACCTTTAACTTGCTCAATTGTTTCAAACAAAGCTTTTTCATCTTGTTCAAATAAACTTTGATCAATAGTTGTCGTAGCAGGATCAAAGTCAGATTTGGCTAAAATATTCTTAACCCGTTTATTTGCTTCTGATAAATCACTACTTTCTGATTGTGAGTCGAATGATTTAACTGCTTTTATCCGATTCAAAAAATCGGTTGGTTTGGTGACATTAAGTACCTGTACTGACTTGATCACTTGAGATGAAAAATCTAATTCTTGATACATGGCATTGCTTCTGGCCGAAAAGAATTTTAATAACTCTGATTTGGTATTTTCTTCGATATTGATATCGGTAAAAGAGCGAATCGATCGATCGATTAAATCGGCTAAATCTAACCCCAGTTCTTTTTCGGTGATTAATCTTAAAACACCTAAAGCCGCTCGTCGTAAAGCAAACGGATCTTTTGCACCTGTTGGAATTTGACCAATTCCAAAAATGCCAACCAGAGTATCGATTCTTTCTGCTAAGGCTAAAATCAAACCTGTGGTTGTTTCGGGTAATTGGTCACCAGCAAAACGAGGCATATAAACTTCATCCATTGCTGCGGCAACGTCTTCTGGTTCATTATCTTTGCTTGCATAATAACGACCCATAATACCTTGCAAGTCACTAAACTCACCAACCATATCAGTCATCAAATCACACTTGCAAAGATCAGCGGCTCGATCGGTTAAAGATTGATCAGCATTCAGTTCTGTTGCAATAAAACCCGCTAAGGTTTTAACCCGTTGTGATTTTTCATAAAGACTACCGAGCTTATTTTGAAAAACAATCTTTTTTAGTTTTTCGATATAACTGTCCAGGCTGTTTTTACAATCAGAATCATAAAAGAACTTTGCATCTGCTAAACGAGGTCGTATTACTTTTTCGTTTCCGTCGATAACAGATAAAGGATTTTTACTTTCAATGTTTGAGATAGTAATAAAGTGCGGTAACAATTCACTTTTATCATCAACTAAATGAAAATATTTTTGATGTTCAGCCATTGATGAAATTAACGCTTCCGCAGGAACTTGCAAAAAAGCCTTTTCAAAATTACCGAGTAAAGCGACAGGCCATTCGACCAGCGCGGTTACCTCTTCTAACAAATCTTCTGAGACGACTGCTTTAGCATTTACGTCCTTAGCGATTTTTTCAACCTGAATTCTAATTTTTGCTTTTCTTTCTTCAAAACAGGCGATAACATTTGCTGCTGCAAGTTTTGCTTCATATTGATTGGCGTCAGTTATGCTGATGACACCTGGAGAGTGAAAACGGTGACCAAATGATTGATTACTGGCTTTTAAACCAAACAGCTCAACCGGTAAAGTTTCATCACCCATAATCGCTAAAATCCAATGAACGGGACGACTGAACTGACTGGGTGAATCTCCCCAACGCATTGCTTTAGGGACTGGTAATTGAGCGACTGCTTTTTGTAATAAATCCTGGATTAACTTATTGACCGTTTTCCCTTTAACATCAGCAATATAAGCAAGGCGCTCACCTTTATCGGTTTTTTTGCGAGATAAGTCAGCGACTTCAACTCCGTTTGATTTTGCAAAACCAATCGCAGCGGGTTTCGGATTACCATCACTATCAAAAGCTGCGGCAATCGCCGGACCCATTTTTTCAACCTGCTTGTCTGCTTGAGCGCTGTCTAACTGGATAAAACGAACCGCTAAACGACGCGGCGTGGCAAACCATTCACTATCATCAAAACTTAATCCTAATGATTCAAAGGAAGATTTTAGATAATCATGGAGTGAAGCAGCTAATTTGGTTAAGGCCTTTGGAGGTAATTCTTCACAACCTAACTCAAATAAGAAATCTTGTTTGGTATTTGATATCGAATTAGTCATTAGGTATTCTCCTGCTTGCAGATAGGGAAACCTAACGCTTCACGTGAATCATAATAGGCTTTAGCTACATCGCGGGATAAAGCGCGAACTCTCAAAATAAATCGCTGTCTTTCGGTGACCGAGATCGCATGGCGGGCATCCAACAGGTTAAATGCGTGAGAAGCTTTGAGTACCATTTCATAAGCTGGCAACGGTAGTCCTTTTTCAATTAATTGTTGGCTTTGGGTTTCGCAATAATCAAAATGTTTAAACAAATAATCGACATCAGCATGCTCAAAATTATAAGTTGATTGCTCGACTTCGTTTTGATGGAATACATCTCGGTAAGTCACCACGCCTTGTGGTCCTTCAGTCCAAACGAGATCAAAAATACTATCGACGCCCTGCAAGTACATTGCAATCCGCTCAAGACCATAAGTTAATTCGCCAGTAACTGGCTTACACTCTAACCCGCCCACTTGTTGAAAATAGGTAAATTGAGTGACTTCCATGCCATTTAGCCATATCTCCCAACCGAGTCCCCAAGCGCCTAAAGTGGGGGATTCCCAATTGTCTTCCACAAACCGAATGTCGTGCTCTAACGGATCGATACCTAACATTTTTAGCGAGTCTAAATACAGTTCCTGAATATTTTTTGGCGATGGCTTTAGCACGACCTGATATTGGTAATAATGTTGCAGACGATTTGGGTTTTCACCGTATCGACCATCGGTTGGCCTGCGACAGGGTTGCACAAAAGCAGCATTCCACGGCTCGGGACCGATTGAGCGTAAAAAAGTGGCTGGATGAAAAGTACCAGCGCCCACTTCAAGATCTAGCGGTTGAACAATCACGCACCCCTGATTAGACCAAAATTCTTGTAATTTCATGATCAGACCTTGAAAAGTCTGCGGTGCACCACTGATACCTTGTTGATTGGATACCTTAGGCTGTGAATTTGTTTCTGATTTAGACAAGTCTGATTTAGACAAGATGGCCGTCTCCGAACATAATTTTTAACAATGCGCGATTATAGCAATCCTCAGGGCGTGATCCTATGGTTTATCGGTAAACAACGCTAAACAAGCTTAAACCCCGTGGCATTTCTTGTATTTTTTGCCGCTATTGCAAAAGCATGGCTCATTTCTAACTAATTTTATCTTGACGAGTGGTGCTCCGTTAATATAAAACCATTTGTCGTCGATTTTCTCAAAGTAGGATTTTTCGTGTAATTGCTCAAATTTGCCTAAATGCTCCGGCTTCACTGATTGATAAAAAGCCACAAATTCAACAAATCCCTGGCTATCGGATTTTTCTCCCCGATCAATTGCAATAACCTTTAGGCCTAACCATTGTATAGATGTATCAAAATCACTGGTTTTTAGCGGTAATTTTGTTTGATAAGTATCTACCAGGTATTGAAATCGTTGTAATTTAAAAGCGGTAAAACGAGAGCGCATTAATTGCTCAGCGGTCTCTGGGATCTTTGATTGATTAATAAATTTTTCACAACATTGTTTGAAAATGGTGGGTAAACCACAATAGCATCGCATTTGTATACCTTGAATAAGACCTGGGGTAAAAGGGGAATCTAGCGGATTAATTCAAATCCTGCAAGCGTAGTTCAATAGTCCGAGTGGCCTGAAAATCCTGATCAATATTGCATTGGCCCTGACTGATCACTTGAAAATAATTTCGACCATCCACATTAAAACTGGAACACTGGGTTTGTGCTACACAACCAGCTAATCCCTGACTAGTGATTGAATAATTCTGATTAGCACAAATAGAGACGCCGCTCAGTGGAAAAATACGCATGGCTTGAAAGTTCGCGCCAGATTCCGCTGCAAAAAATGCGCGAGTGGCAATCACTTGATGGGCGTTTGAAATTACCGACTGGCTATTAATGCGAACCAACGCCGCTGAAAGGAGTGCCAGAATGACGATAATAAAAAGTAAAATAGCGAGACTGATCCCGGATTGTTTATTGGAAAAACTATATCTCATTGTAAAAGGGCCATTTTATTTTGTTCAAGCTTTTTGTGTAAATAAATGTAGGTTGGCCTTTAGGCTAATATTCAATGCTGAAACATAAGTTGTTGGCCTAAAGGCCAACCTACAAATAAAATTTTGCATTAGTTTATTAAGGTACATTTCGAATGTGTACCTCATGAAAAACTTCAACGGATTCCGATGTGCCGGAAGGATATCGATTACGATCCTGGATCACAAAATTGATCTGTAATAATCCCGATCGTTGCAAAGAACCAGATTGATAATTAAAGACATTACCATTCGCCCAAAAATTTTCGGCAATTATCTCACTGGTGCCAGAGCTTGGCGGAAAGGCTAAGCTGGCAGAAAAACCATAGTTAGAATAACGACTGATTAATCCGCTAGAATTATCTAAACAAAAAGTGATCGGTGAGCTTAAAACATACAAGCGATTTTGCGGGGAGCGTTGAAAAAAATTAGTCGGCGCTACCAAGGTGACCAAACTTTGTTGGGGACCAGAAGAGCTGATGGAAGCAATTGGTGTAACTACACCATTACCAATATAAATGGACGAAGAATTGATCGGCATAATAGCGGCCGAAAGTCCGGGCTGAAAAGCCAGATCATAAGCGACGATATTAAAACTACTGACCGGACCATTCGCCGGTAAATTAAAATAACTGCTGGCATTGATGATTTCAGTATATTCAACACAATCTAAATTACCCGAAGTACCTGTTCTAATACTTTGCGGCAACGCTTCTCTCACCGAACGAGTAATAACCTCTGTCACCCATTTTGCCGTTTGGCTGTGTTCATTCCTGCCTTTGGCGTCCATATAACCGGAGACTGACTGGCTGAGTATTTTAGCAAAAGAAACCGATAAGATACCAAGCAATACAATTACAATAACCAGTTCGATCATGGTAAAAGCGGTTTGTTTGCCGGTGGTAATCATTAGAAATTACCTTTGTACATACTAAATATAAACTGGTCGTCTTCCGGCGAAGTAACTGTGACCTGAATGCGTTTGAGATCCCTTGGGTTAAAACCCTGATCGCCGCCTGCATAATTGACTGATATATTAACATCGAAGCCATTAAAACCATTTCGAATATTATCAAGCGTATCTCGTGGTGGTGATTCATTAAGAGCATTATAATCGTCCACATCATCAAAACGGTTTCGTGTTTCACCCTCACTCGTTAAACTATTGCTACAAATCGGCTGAGAAGGTTGGTCACAACGAAATTGATTACCGATTGGTGAGTTTTCATCGAAGCGTTTCAGTGATATTTCTTCCAGATAAGCTTGTGCCAGTTCGGCTGCTTTGACTTGTATGACAGGAGAAACGGACTTAACCTGAGTTGAGGCGTAAATACCGACAAACATCACCATTGCAATACCGCTCAGTACAACCGTGATAATTAGCTCAACTAAAGTAAATCCCAGATTTGGTTTTAAGTTTAACATTGGTGGATATAGCCACTTGTTTCAAAACAAACCTGTTGGGTGGTTTTACCACTCACATTTAATACAATATTACTGGTGGCTCCCAATTGATCAAAGTTAATGGTCGCCGCTGGAGAGAGAGTAACCCCGTTTTCAATTACTATGGGATAATTAGTATTGCCGACCGATAAAGAGTTGCCATCCGCTTGTAGATCAATTTGATTGCTTAGAATAACCAAAGAAAAATTTCGCGTAGAATCGTTCATGGATAATTGTTGGGTGAGTCTGGCGCTAGAAATAATTTGTGCAATCACTGTGTTTTCTTTATAACTGGCGGTTGAGGTAAACTTGGATTGAACGTAGATGGCTACGATGCCAAGAATCAGCAAGGTAATCACTAACTCAATTAAGGTAAAAGCCGTCTGTCTGGCAAACGGCTTTGGTATTCTCATAATGCCTGGTTAACAACCTGTGGTGACAGGGGGTGGAATTAGTGGGGCGTCTCCATCTGCGGCAGGCTCGGTATAGGTTACCTGGCAATTGGTAAATCCTGTAAAAGAATAGGTGGTTACACCACCAGCACTAGACGCAGTGACATCACCACCGCTTAAATCAACAGCAGTTTGAATTCCAGCTGCGGTGCCAGCGGGATAACCAAAAACTGTATCGACTGTCACTGCTCCACTTAAAGTAACGCTATCAGTGGCATTACTTTCTTTGCCTTCAATGAGTGCTTTCGAATAAACCAAAGTGGCGGCGCCTCGGATCGCTCCTTCAACCCCCTGAATAACCGAGGTGCGTGCTTCAGATTGTAGATCCACAAATTTAGGCACCGCCACTGCCGCTAATACGCCTAAAATAACAATCACAACGACTAACTCAATTAAGGTAAAACCTTTAGAATTTTTGAACTTCATATTTCCTCCAAAAAATAACCAACTTTGTGGTTATCATTATTACTTAAACTAATTACTTAAACTAATTACTTAAACTAATTACTTAAAAATAAACCAAAGTGAGATGATTATTAAAAGTCTAGTCTAGATCTGAGGTTTTGCCAGTAAATGTCGGTCAATCTAATCAATCGTTTAATTAGGCGCTAATAGTTGTACTTTGCCTTGCTGAGACTTGTAGATGATTGAACTATTAGACAATTTTACTGAGCGATATACACAGCTTTTACTGGGGTGGTGGAATGTTGCCCGATAGTCACTTTTTTGAGTATTAATAGTGTGGTGTAATGGCCCCATTAAAAACTGCCAAATTTGGGCACAATCCTGATTGTTATTAGTCATATCGGAGATTAACGGGTCGAATGGCAGGTTTTGTTGGCTATACCGGGTCGATATGGGATAGCCAAACGAATTAAAATCCAGACCAACGGAGCCTTTAATCCAACAATCAATTTTACACCCTCGGGTTTTATGGGTTTGAAAATGAAGGTGAGCGTGTAAAATAGCATTTTTGAAAACTCGGTAGTTAGATTGAAAGGTTTGTTGTTCAAAATGACCCATGATGGAGGGATTGCGTATATACAATCGATAATAAAAAATGCCGCCAAATAGCAATAACAAAATCACCAATAAAAGTGATCCTTTCGCGCTACTCGATGTGAGTGGACTAACCACTACGAGAACCAGATGCGAGATCCCACATCGTCAGATAAACCCCTAACGCCAGGATCAATACAATCACGCCAATAAAAACAATCAATACCGGTTCGATATAATCGGATATTCTCTTCAGGTCGTAGTCCACCTGATTTTCGTAAAAATCAGCCACTTCATCGAGCATATCATCCAGTTGTCCGGTTTCTTCGCCGACGCTGACCATCTGCAAAATCAAAGGTGAAAACATTTTCGTTCGGGTTGCGACCAGGCTGATGGACTCGCCTCGTTCAACTCCGTTGCGCATATTAATGATGTGCTGGGCAACCCATTTATTATCCACTACTCGACCGATGATATTCAGGCTGGTGATCAACGGCATCCCTGAGCGGCTCATCATCGAAAAAGAGCGTGAAAACCTGGCCAGCAGTGAGCGATAAATAATACTGCCAAAAATAGGCACTTTTAATTTTTTCTGATCCCAAAAAAGAGCGCCTTGTTCGGTGTTTCGATATTGGCCAACTAAAATGTATAACAAACTGATCCCTATAATTAGATGGGGCCAAAAATCGACAAAAAACTGGCTGGTATCGATCAATATTCTAGTGGCCCAGGGTAATTCGCCAGCTTTAAATGCGGTAAACATTCTGGCAAACTGCGGAATAACAAAAACATTAATCACAAATAGTGCGCCGACAATCATAGTCAGCACCACTATTGGATAGCGGGTCGCACTCTTAATTCTTTGTGCGGTTTCTTGTTCGAGTTCTAAATATTGGGAGATTTGGGAAAAAGATTCTTCAAGACGACCAGAATTTTCGCCGACATGGATCAAGCTCACATAAAGTTCAGAAAAGATATGTGGATGTCGAGAAAAGGCGGTCGCCAGATTGGTGCCCGCATTTAAGTCCGAATGAATGGATTCCAAAGCGAGTATTAAAGGTTTGGAAGTACTGGTATCCATCAACCCTTTGATTGCACGAGTCAAAGGAATGCCTGCTTTGGTTAGACTAAACATTTGCCGGCTAAACATGACGAGTTCCTGGATATCGACTTTTTTACTTTGAAAAAACTTGCCGATATCCATCTGCATTAAGTTATTAGCAGCTTTCGATTCTTTGATTGATATTGGCATCACCCCGTTGGCCAAAAGTCTGTCGGCAACAGTCTCTTCATCGTTAGCTTCCATCACTCCTTTGGTTGGTTTTCCATCGGCTTGTCTGGCGATATATTCAAAGCTGGCCATTAGCTGTGCTCACTGATATCTTCAATAGATTCACAAACTCGGAGTACTTCTTCGACACTGGTTATACCCTGTTTAGCAAGGTTAATCGCCGATTTAGAAAGTGGCACAAAAGTATTCGAGGCGTTGGCTAACTTAACAAATTTTCCATATTCTCTTTTTCGGATGGCTTCTAACATATTAAGATCCGGGATCAATATTTCAAAAATTGCGGCTCTGCCTCGATAGCCTGTATTGTGGCATTGCACGCAACCTTTTCCGTGGCGCCAATTAGTATCATTTCCTTGTTGGTGTAAAAACTTGGTGAGCCAGACTAATTCCTGCTCATCAGGTTTATATTCTTCGTTACAAAAATTGCAGAGCCGTCGCACTAGTCTTTGTGCTATAACTCCGCGCAAACCACTGGCGAGTAAATAAGGTTCGGCGCCCATATCAGATAGTCGCACCGCAGCGGATAAACTGTCATTGGTATGTAAGGTGGACAATACCAGATGGCCGGTCACCGCTGCCCGTAAACCGATCTCGGCTGTTTCCTGATCTCGCATTTCGCCGATCAAAATAATATCGGGGTCCTGACGCAGTACTGAACGTAGTACTTTGGCAAAAGTTAAGTCAATCTTAGGGTTCACTTGTACCTGATTGACTCGCGCTAATTTATATTCTACCGGATCTTCAATTGTTATTATTTTCTTTTCTGGCGAATTAAGCTCAGATAACGCGGCGTACAAAGTTGTGGTTTTGCCACTACCGGTTGGCCCGGTGACTAAAATTAATCCATGGGGAAAAGACAACAATCGCCTTACCTCTTTAAGTAATTCTAACTCAATTCCGGTTTGCTCCAGCTTGAGCAGTCCTGCGCTTTGATCGAGTAATCGCATGACCACTGATTCGCCGTGTTGGATGGGCATGGTGGATAAGCGGATATCGACATCATGATCTTTGGCGCGGATCCTGAACCGACCATCTTGAGGAATTCTTTTTTCAGAGATATCCAATCCGCACATTAGTTTGAGTCTGAGAACTAATGCCGAAACGATACGACTTTCTTTGATGACCTGTTCTTGTAGTTGCCCATCGACCCGCATTCTTACTCGAAGCACTTGAGCATCTGGTTCAATATGAATATCAGAGGCTTTGATTTGAATGGCTTGTTCAAATAATCCTTGCAAAAATTTGGCTACCGGCGCTTCATCGTTGGAGACATTTTCATTGAGTGTTGGCAGGTCAAAGCTGTCTTCACTTAAATCATCTTGTAATGCACCAGCTAAATCAGAAATTTCATCACCGCTACGATAAAAATTATCGATGTTAGCAATAATCTCCGATTCGATCGCCACGCAGAGCTGTACTGGTTTAGACAGAGATTCCAGCAGTTGGTCATATTTCCCAAGATCGGTGGGATCGGCCATGACCACTAAAAAATGATCGGGTTTTTCATCTATTACCAGTGCTCTCAGACGTCGGGCGGTCATTTCATTGAGATTCTTAATAGCCAAAGGCTGGATCTTAAAAGCTACCAGATCAATGAACTGGATTTGTAATTGTTCAGCGAGAAAACGCAGTAGTTGTTTTTCATCTACATAACCGAGACTCACTAATAGTTTGCCGAGTCGTTGCCGATTATTTTTTTGCTCTTTGAGTGCATCTTCGAGCTGTTTGTTAGAGATGACTTTTTTTTCAACTAATAAATCACCTAACCTGACTTTTTTTAACAGCATTATTTATCCTTGATAAGCAATCAACCGTTGTTTCACAAATTGTTTTTGTAGTGGGTTGAGTCGTTTGTCTTTTAACGCGATGATAAAATGATTAGCTGCTCGTTTGGGTAATTGAAGTGCATCGTAAGATATACCAATAGCCATATTAATTTCGCCGCGATCTGGCATGATAAGCAGTAGTTTTTTATAGTTACCAATTGCTTGTTGATGTTTACCTAGTTTTTGCAGGATTAATCCCGCCAGTTGATAAACTCTTTGGTCTTTTTTTGTTTTGTGAATGCTGCTTAGTTGTTGATAGGCTATGGTGTATTGTTTGGAAGAAAAATAATACTGAGCGGACAATAAAGTAAAACTAATTTTTTCAGGAAAGCGTTGTATTGATAGCTTCAACAGGTTTTCATAATATTTCTCACTATTATTTTTTAAAAATGCCAGGGAATCTAACCAGATACCAGGTAAGTCGGGATAGTTATTGAGTAAAGATAATAATTTTTGATGGCTAGCCTGGGCGCTGTTGAGATGCCAATGTTTTATCAGGCTGGCGAATTGTTTTTCTGCGATACTAATCCTTGATAGTTTTTTTATGTGACTGTTTAATTTTTTTGTCGGCTTAGTTTTATTGGATAGTAAGATTTTTGTTTTTTCTATCTGATTTTTGTTAATCTGATCTTTATTGATATGCTCTTTGTTAACAGTCAAAGAGGGTTGGTAAATTGGTCTGTCGGAAGATTTTGTGATTATAACCTTGGGTTCAAAAGGGGATTTAAAATCGAATGTTTTAATAATTGTTTTTTGTTGCTCTGGTCTTTGTTCTTGTTTTGGCTTTGGATTTGGCTCAAATTCACTTATAGGTTGGTTGTCATTGTTGTTGAGTTTTTTAGAATAATCGGAAGTTTTAGTAAAAAATGGTGTGTTTTCGAACAATGATTTATTGAGTACGAAAACCACTATTAATAGCAATATAAGTATGAACGACCAGTAAAGTTTTGTTTTAGATCGGTTTTCTGGTAGGGGTACAAAACCATCCATTACAGTGGTATGCTGTTTAGATTGTTGTAGATCATTAAGCATTTGATTGACTACACTCATGCGCCCCCCAAAAAAGCAAAAGTTGTGGTGCTGATGCTTAATAAAATAACGGTGATAGTCAATTTGAGGTGTTTAACCAAAAAGCGATTAACGCCTTCGGTATCAAAGGCTGCCTTAATAATATTAGTCACTGTGATTTGTTTTTTGTTTTTTGGGTAAGCCAACATTAACGCTTTATGGCAAAGGGTATTAATCAATCGAGGGGTTCCTCTGGAAAAATAATGTACTAACCAGGCGCAAATGTTACTGATACTAATGGGATCACCCTGACAAACTTTTGATAGTCGGTATCTTATATATTCAGCCACCTGAAAAGCGCTGAGAGATTTAATTTGACAACTAAAACTAATCCTTTGTTTGAGTTGACGAAGGTGTTTTTGTTTGAGTTTTTTATCGAGTTCTGGTTGAGCAAATAATACGATTTGTAATAATTTTTGTTGTTCAGTTTCTATGTTTGTGAACAGTCTAAGTGCTTCTAATGCGGCATCTGATAATATTTGTGCTTCATCAATGATCAATACCACGGGTCCTCGGTTTTTATTTAACTTGATCAGACGGGCTTGAATGCTCTGTGATATTTGATCTTCACGACTGTCTACTTTTATTTTTAGCCCTAGTTCTTTGGCTAATGCATAGTGCAAGGATTTAACAGAGAGGTTAGGGTTAGGGATATAAGCAATATTTCTATTGTTTTCTAATTTTCGTATTAACAACCTGCATAACATGGTTTTTCCACTGCCCACCTCACCAGTAATCTTGCAGAAAGCTTCGCCGCTGTTGATTGAGAACAGCAACACGTTCATTGCATCTATATGAGTTTTTGTGGCACAAAATAATTCGGTATCCGGAGTTTGACCGAAAGGGATTTTTTTCATGGCAAATTGATATAAATACATAATCAAAATTTGTTGAAGCTGCTTTTTATTTGATCGAGTTGCTGGTTGGTCTGATCGATATCAATCAGATGAGCTTTTAATAAAATAACCAGTTCACTTTTTACTTGAGACTGGCGGGTTTGCTTAAACAGATTACCTAATATCGGAATATCGCCGAGTAGTGGGGTTGAGGTGGTTTCATCACTGATAGTGTTTTGCATCAAACCGCCAATCACAATGACCCGACCATTACGGGTTCTCACGATGCTGTCCGATTCTCGTACATTGGTGAAAGCGAGCGGTAAAATAAACTGATCTTCGCCCAGGCTTAAGGTTTTAGCCTGGTCGGTGACTTCGCTGACTATTGGATGAATATGTAAAACAATATCCCCTTGACGACTGACCTGAGGAGTCACATCCAAAGAAATCCCGGAGAAAAAGGGAGTTAAGGTGACATCCGGTGTGGTGGCAGTGCTGGTTCCTGTAACAGTGGTGGTTGAAATATCCGTGACAAAAAATTCGTCGCTGCCGACTTTTATAATGGCTTTTTGGTTGTTGACGGTAGATACTCTAGGTGAGGATAAAACCTGCACGTCACCTTGAGATTTAAGTAAATCGATAGCCGCAGTAAATGAGTTTCCTTCATAAAGTAGCGAAAAAATACCATTGAGGGGAGTGTCGCTGGTTGGTTGCAATAAAACTTGTCCCTGTTGACCAATGGTATAAATATCACCATTGCTATTACCAATTTTGCTCCAGTCCACTCCAGATTGAAAGCCTTGATTAAGCCGAACTTCAATAATTTTCGCTTCAATAATAACTTGTCTATTCAAACTTTTCTGGGTGCTAGACAGGTAGCGCTTAATCAAATCTTGGGTTTGCGGCAATGAACGAACAATTACCAAACCAGCGTGAGGACTCACGACCACGCTGGCTTTATCTTCATCTTTAATGATGAGGTTAAGTCCGACGGTTAACTCATTCCAAAAGTCCGTTTCACTTTTTGTGATGACTTTGCTGGAGCTGAGCTGTTGGATGTTACTACCGCTTTTAGAGTTGTTGTTTGAAGAGCTGCCGTTACCGGAAGAGCGATTACCGCCACTTTGCTCTCCGGCAACGGACTGCCCGGCAATACTGGTTCTTGAATCACCACTTCGTTGAATATTTAAATAGTCGACGTTATACATAGCTGTTGTAGTTTCTGCGGAAGAAACAAAAAATAGATTTTTATTTTGGCGTACGTTGATCGGATATATTTGAGTCAGTGCGTGCAATACTTCGGAGATGGTCACATTTTTCAATTGTAAAGAAATCGTTAAATTCAGCCCAGGACTGACAATCAGGTTATATTGGCTCGAGTCGACCAGACCTAAGAGAAAGGCATTGATTTCAGCATCCTTTACCGCTACATCAAAACGTTCCTCCGGTATTTTAAAAATAGGAGCTTCCTGAATTAATAAGGTTGATAGTGCTTGTTCAGCGGATATATTTAATTTGGTTTGATCGTCCTGACGTTGGTTTTTTTGACTTTGTTCAATAGCATTAATTGCCACCTGGTTTTTCTGCTGTGTTTTTGGTATCAACGTCTGGCAGGCAGATAAACAGCCAATAAAAATAAAAATAATAAAATGTCTGGATCGATAAATAATCATTCTATGGTTTCTTTCGCTTTTTAACCGGTTGAATTAACATCAAGTTGCTGATGCCGCTGTTACTTTTTAATACAACTTTATTCGATTTAATGGCAATTATTTTCTTGCCAGAAAAAAAATCACCTGATTGATATAGTTTATTATTAATGATTGCCTGAGGTTTTCCCTGTTTGATAAATATGGCGCTCAGCAGGTGTGATTTTTTTAGCCTTTTTTTAGTTTGTTTTTTCTCGCTCTCTATCAAAATAATGCCGGGTCTGGTCGGGTCATTTAAGATTTGTTTTGCACTAGCGTTGAGTGAATAAAACAACAATGAAACCAATAAAACGGAACGGTAAAATAAATTATCCACCGACCCACCCCTTATCCAGACTTAAAGTGGATACGGTTAACTTGATATAGGCTTTTGGATAAACATCGACCTGATATTCAAACTTGTCGAAAGCTACCTGTTTTTCCATTTTTTCCAGTTTTTGCAAAAAATTAAACGCAGAGCGATAGTTACCTTTTAGTTCTATAATGACGCTGTGGCGATACAATTCTATTTTATCAGACGGTTGTTCATTTTTTTTATCAGGTTGAGACAACTCTATGGCCTGCTGTTTTACCAATTTTTCAAGTTTGAGTGACTTGCTCGATAAAATAATGTCTTTTAGTACGTCGGCCATTTCTTGCGGCTGAACCAGATTTAAAGTGTGTTTGGTTAATTGTTGGCGGATCGCATTTAGTTGTGTGTGTAATGTTTTTAACTGTTTATTGTTTGGATCGCTACGAACATTAAAAAGCTTTTGATTGTACTCATTTTGTATATTAACTAAATCGATGATCTGTTTTTGATTGTTTTGTATTTTTTGTTGAGTGTTTTTTATCGTTTGGGTATTTCCAGAAAACCAAAAAACATCAAACAATATAAATAACACCACTACCACGCTCAATGTGAGCATAATCCGTAAGCGCAATGCCAGTGCATCAAATT
>JAUUYO010000029.1 GCA_030590405.1 Kangiellaceae bacterium | reverse complement strand
CTTTAGTACTCCTGCCTGAGATATTTGATATCTCAATGTTACGTGCTTTCCAAATTAGTATTAGAGCGCTTTAACAGTTGATTCTACGGAATTATTCCTTAGATGGCCTTTTCCGTAGTCTTCTTATAATTACTGGAATATACACAGCTTCCTGTTATTAATCAATTGCTTATTTTTAGGGAATTAGGCTTCTTATCGATAAACGCGGAATCATTCCGCAGTTTTTTGAAAATTTCCTTTGTACGCAAAATTAACTGGGGTCAGTGTCAATTATACTAATAACTCAGACTGCCCCCTATTTCTATCAAGAGCGACAGTCGGCTTATTAGAGTTTGTTTGACGATATAATGCCGGAGCATACAGTGGAAGAAATACGCGATGCATTGAATAAAGCCTGGGTGTTAGGAGAACGATTTAAGCAGCAAATAGAAAAACAAACCGATAGACGGGGGGACATAAAATCTAGGGATTATCGGGTTAATAGGAAATATCAATCACTAACCCCTTCGATTATGGTTCAGTTTTTGACGATCAAAGGAATTGATTGCTGATAAATTTATCTCGGTTATGTATGTATTATTTTAGACTATAAACTGGTTTCTTCCATTTTCTTTTGCTTGATATAGGTTTTTGTCAGCTGCCGCAATGATTTTTTTTATTGTATTGAGTTTGTTCGACATTAGAGATGCGCCCATACTGAATTGAATTTTTATTTTGTATTCTTTCTGTTCATTTTCGTTTATTTTAAGTAAAGAATTAATTCTTTCAAATGTTGGTTTTACGCTTGATTCACTTGAGCCAGGCATAATAAGTAACCATTCTTCACCACCATACCGTCCGAACATATCCGTTTCTCGTATTCCGTTTTTGCATGCTGTTGCGAAATTTTTGAGGACTTCATCACCAACAGAATGGCCATATTGATCGTTAATGTTTTTAAATAAATCGATATCAAGAATCGCAATCAAAAGAGGAGTTTTAGTCGCTTTTGATAGTTTTAATTCTTCTTCGGCATAGCGTAAAATAGCTCTGCGATTTGGAACGCCAGTTAATTGATCTCTAAGAGCCATCGCTTGAAAGCGCTTGCGCAATAATATTTGAGTAAATAAGTAAAATATTATGCCAGAAATTAATAGTCCGGTTATCAATAGCGCAAGATAAAGAATTATTTCCTGTGATACTTTTTGCTCTAATTTTGACTCTACTAATTCCTTTTCTTTTTTTAATAGGTTGTTTTCTGATTCACCTTTAAGCAGCTCAAAGCGAGCTTGCATGTTTTTAACTGCAAGTTCATTGTTCTGATTCGTCAGTTTGTTATTTAATTTTTGAAATGTCTGATATTCCACCACGGCCTTTTTGTAGTTCTCCAGGTTCACAAAAGTTTCAGCGGCAGACTGGTGGTAGCCTACAAATCGACGTAAGGTGTTAATCTTATCCGCTAACTGTTTTGCTTTGAGTAGCGACTTCAATGGGTTACCTTGTTGTAGCATAGAATCATTTCTTGCTTGAAGCAGGTGACTTAAAAAAATCATTCTCGTGATGTTATATTTTTCGAATACAGGAAAGCTCGCTTGGATGAGTTCCTGTACGTTAGAAAACTCATTAAGATTGTACTCTATGACAGCCAATTGATAATCGGCATATGCAATACCAACATCATCTTTTAATTGCAAACTCATTAATTTTGCTTGAGTAAGAAAATCTTGCCCCTTGGAGTGCTTGCCTAGTTCTTTATAACCAACACCTAAGTTGTAGTAGGTTATTGATAGAAGCATGGCTGATTCTTTTTCTTCTAATAGAGAGATGATTTTTTCCAGGTTATCCAAAGATTCTTGACGTTGACCAAGATGTGCATAAACAACTGATATATCCGACAAATTTTCGACCATGGCTAAATTGTCTTTTCGTTTTAAAGCTATTTCGTATCCTTTAGTGAAATATACTAACGCTGCTTGATAAGCTCCTTTTTCAAGTAAGACTTGTCCGTGCGTAGTAAATGCGAATGCGATAATTCTTTCGTCGCCTTGTTGTTTCGCTAAGTTGATGGCTCTTAAAGAATAAGTGTTGGCTTTTTGAAATTCTTTATCTCCTACAGCTACAAGAGCTAAATGACTTGTGAAAACAGATTCGAATTTTTGGTTGCTTGTTGATTGGGATAGCTTTAAACCGTTTGATGCTTGTACGTTTAAATTGACAATGTCCTCTAAGATGGAAAAAGCGATACAAAGTATTTCCATTGCCTTTAGATTTTGTAGCGGAATTTCGGTTAAATCATTGTTGCTTAAATAATGATTAACTTCAGCAATGACTATTTTTGGGTTATTTCTTGTTTGCTTATATAGAGTATTCCAGTCAGGAACCTGATTTTCTGAGGTTGATGCGACAGATGCTTGTTGATTTTCCTCATTAGCTTCTATCGGTTGGGAAGCAAGTAAGACGAAAAGGACACAAAGATTCAATGCAGCAATTGAATAGCTATGAACCGAAAATTTTTTAGTGAACCAATATAATTGGTAAAACATCATTTACTTCCTGTTAGTCAGGCTTCTATAGTAGCTTAGAATACTATTATTTAATATAGTCATTACAATAAAATATGCAATAGGAATTGGTTGCGGGCTATTGGAATCCTTGATTTCATTTAGTGGTATTGGAATGTCGGAATACCTGCTTTCTGGGGAAATTGCTGGAGTGTGGATGTGAGCTACGGCGAAATGCTCGCCACAGAATTTGATTTGGATGGTTTTTTGATTGCCGTTAGTGTCGCTTTCTAGCGGCCCGGCGCTTGTGTATTCGTTTGATTAATTGACGACGTTTTTCTGGAGACAATTTCTTGAATTTTTCCCGTAATTTTTCACGCTGCTCGGGAGTTGAATTTTTAAATTGAGAAAATATTTTTCTTAACCTTGTTTGGGTTTCTGGTGGTAGGTTTTTAAATTTTTTAAATCGTTCGGTTAAATTCTTTTTTTGATCTTCTGGCAGTTTTTGCCATCTTTTAAACCTTTCATCAACGTTTTTCTTTTGTCCCGGTGACAGGCTTTCCCAGCGCTCGGCTCCGGCGAGTAATTTGTTTTTTCTTTCTTTTGGCAGATTATCCCAGTTGCTTTCAAATTGTTTTAGCAATTGCTGAACTTCTGGCGTTAGGTTTTGCCAGTTGTGCCGGTCCGCATTTTTTTCGTCCGCTGCAAAGATATGCGTGATTAAACTTAAATTGAGCATTAGTATCAATAAAAAGTACCTCATTATTGATCCTCCTTTACGGTCGATTTAGCCGAAATTTCTTCGGTCATTTTGTTTGTATCTCTTGCTACTGATGGCGCTGCGTTTTTTAACTTGTCGCTATCATTCATCTCTTCATCTTCAATATCAAGCATACTCAAAGGATCGACCGTTTGTTCGTCATACACTGACACTTCGGCTAAAAAAAGTAAAAAATCTTCATTAAGCGCTTCTGCTGCCTGATCATTTTCTGCTCTGGCAATGTTGAATTTAAATAATAAAGGAAAAAGCATAGCTAACATCCAATTTTTACAAAGTTGCACTTTGCTCTTCCTCTGCCATCCAGTAAATAAATTCTAAATCATCCAGCATCTCCAGATCTTCTTGTAATACATCGGCGAAAGATGTTTCCTGAATTTGCACTGGCGATGGCAGTAATTGCCACCCGATCGCCAGGGCAAAAAACACATTCAGCGCGCTGACCGTTTTCCAGTAGTAATGAGGCGAGGGATTTTTTTCAGTTGCCGCAATTCGCGCTTGATTTAATCGCCGACGAACCTCAGGGGAAAGGTTTTCTATACTGGTATCAAGCGCCCGATTGATTGGCTCTTCGATGGACTTATCTTGTTTAGATTGATTATCACTATTCATCGTTTAATGCCTTTGTTAACGCTTGCCTGGCTCTGGAGTAATGAGTTTTAACGCTGCCTTGCGAGCACTTCATTGCTTGCGCTGTTTCGATAACACTTAAGCCTTCCCAGCTGCGCAGCAAAAAACATTGTTGCTGGCGTGGTGGTAGTTGCTTGAGTGCCTTACTTACTTTTTGTATGTCCTGACGTCCTTGTAGTTCTCTTTCTGGAGTAATATAATCGCTGGCTTTAGTGATTTCATCTTCAAAGCTTTCATCCTCCAAATGTGGCTTTTTCCAGAAAAAAAGATTGTTATAAACTTTCCTTCGTCTGAAATAATCCATGATGCGACTATTTAGAATAGTATAAAAAAGAGGCTTCCATTCGTTGCAAGGTTTATCGGAATATTTTTCAACCAATTTAATCATGGTCTCTTGAACAATATCTAGTGCGTCTGATTGATTTTTGGTGGCAATTTCTGCCATACGATATGCTTTTTTTCGACTTGTGCCAAAAACTGTTCAATCGAAATGTCCAGAGCGTTCCCCTTAGTGCTGCTCTTATGAGAATACATGATTGCAAGGTGACTGTATATTGTTGTTGCAGAGTAGTATGTTGCAGAGTAGCTCATAGTCTGTTTACCATTGGATTTATCATTAATGTTACTTGTTAATTCCCATCAATGTTTCAGTGTTTCTCCCTCCGACTAGCGAAGGGAGCTGACATGTTTGGCGTTAATCTGATGATGAGTGGTTTGATTAATTTAACTTGATGGCTATCTTAACCGCAGACAAGGTTTTGTTATCGGTTGAAAATCCACCAACCGCATGCATTAAATCAATCGAATCACCTTCATCCAGCTTTAATTGCAGCGCGCTGCTAAAATCAGCAAAGTTTGAAAAAGCGCTAATAGCATCGCCAGACTTAATACTGTAAAAGCCTCTATCAGCCAGTGGTATGATGGTTACTGGTATATCGAACGAACTAAAATCGGTTCGGATGCCACCTTGAAGGAGTTTGTAAACGCCATCTTCGCCTTCATTTTCTGTATTGATCACTAAGTTTTCGCTGCCGATTTCACTGAAAGTAATCACTGTGTCACCAGTTGGCCAGTTGACAAATATCTGGCTACGAGACTCGGCGTAATTGATGACCGTCATGGCGTTAAAATCTACAGGAGCATTACCAAACTGGTTGATAAATCCGCTGACTCTAATCGGATCGTTGGTGCTAATCTGGCTGAGTTGTATATTCTCAATCGAAACTTCATAATTATCCGCCGATGCGTCCAACTCAGGTGATATGCCAGTGCCGCTGAAATCATAGGTCTCTGGGGGGCGACCCTGCAATGCCTGGAGCGCCAGATTTAAGGTTAATCCATCCTCTGAAATCGCGTGGCCTGATGCAAAGGTTAATCGCATTCTGATCGCGCCTTCGGTAGCATCGATGGTAGTTGAATCGTCTTGCTGGGAAATCGTGCCCAGAATAGTCACCGCCTGACCCACTGAAAGGTCATCGATATTGACATCATCTTGTAGTCGTCGTCTCTTAGACACCAAGGTTGAAGAATCTATCAATACAGTGATTTGATTTGCAAAGCTCACCTCGCCGTTTTGACGAATGAGTGAAACGCCGTTGACAGTCAAAGTATTTCCCTGCCTGGCAACGATAACACCTGCTGCCGCATCTTTATCCGCACCCGGCACGCCAGATCCTGCAATTACCGTGATTGCAGTAAACCGGTCAGCAGCACGATCAAAGATACCCAAGGTAATAGTTGGAGTGCCCTTTTCCAGAGCCGCCATTTGAGTAAGGCCCTCAGCGCCGATAAAAGCAACACCATCTACTTCGAAGTTGGTATTGTTATTGGTTTGAACATTGACCCCGCCAAATCGGCCGCTATTACGATGGAATGGTCTTACCGCAATACGAAATATTGCTTTTGTTTCGTCGACCGAAATAAGTGGCCCGCGAACTCGAAATTCTTTACTCTCAATTGGGTCAATTTCGGCAACGATAAAGGGTTCGGTTGTCACTGTGACCGGATCATTTTCTAAATTGACGTTGTGAGAGGCTGCAAGGTTAAAATCGATTTCCAGCATGGCTGGCCGATGGCGAGCGATGACCAGCCGATTATTTTCATCGAACTGTATTTGCAGAGTTTCGCGAGTCAGCGTAATGCCTTCGGCATCCACCATATTGGCTGTTACTGCTACGCCATCTTTTTCCACTTGAATATCAGCGTTAGTGTAGTTAACGGTAATGCTACCGGAATTATAAATGCCGGCGGGAATGGTGGCTGCGGTGGCCAGTTCGCTTACTTCCACATATTCGGTAAAATTGATCATCTGACTTGAAGGCATAACCGACACCAAAGTGCCATCCGCGCGGGTTAATTCCAATCCAGTGACTTCGACAGTATAATTAAGGAAGTCACCGTCGGCATCGGTTAATCCGAGTAATAAGGTGCCGCAGTTATCGTCACCATTTTCCTGCTCTGTGGTTGTGCATGATTCTTCTTCAGATACGGTGACTTGTTCGATTGGGGGTTCACTGGAGCCGCCACCGCAGGCCGCAAGTGAGATTAAAAACAGGGTTGTCAGTAGGCTTTTCAGGCCATTATTTAGCTTAATCATTGTTTTCTCCTTGGTTGGTATAGGAGTTAAAACGTGACTAGCCAGGATTGGTTGACAGGCAAAAGGAAAAGATTAACTTTTTGGCTATGGGCTAAGCTTTTTGTAGAAGCCTGCTTATGTGCCGCGAAAGAAATTAAAAGAATTCGCACAGGGAAAGTTTGCTCCACGCAGTGCTTTGGGTAGGGTCGTTCCTACCGAGGGCTGTTTATTTAGATAAGAATAATTAATCAACAAACACTTGTTTTTTGAATTTTATCGGAATGAGTTTACCAACTTTTTCTGGCTGGACTTGAAGGTTAAAGCTTAGGCGCTCGCGATCGCTGATTGGAAAAGTGGCAATATAATAGATGGCATTCGATTCTTTTATTTCTTTAAAAGCCAACTCTTTGACCTGACCGGCCAGGCTGGCACCGTGACCAAAAATATTGCTGATGACGGCGGTTCCTTCAGCGGTATTTGATTTTTTTATTACGCTAATATTGAGTAATCCAATGTTTTTGCTGCGTTTAATACCGTATTGGGTCGCTACTTTGGGTTGAATAAATGACGAATTGAGTAAATTATAATGAACGGTGTATTCACCCACGCTATGTTCATTGGCAAGCAGTTGATTAGAAAATAAAAACAATATCGCGAGAGGGAAAAACTTCAATAAAGTTCGACCAGACATATCACAACTCCTTTGAAAGTAGAAAATGATTGTTAAGCGAGTAATTCAATTTAAACAAGTTAATTTGCTACCTAGCATTATTACTTAGCACGACTCCAGTGTAGAACTAAAGTGGATGCTTTGCTAGTTGAATCATCAAAAACTCGGTTATTTACCGCGAACTGTAGCCTTTAAATGCACAATATTACTCGGTTTAGGGCGGGCTGAGTCGAATAGTTTTTTATCTACCAGGGTACCTGATAATTCCAGCGCAGTATCTCTTTCTATTTCAATATCTGTCAGTAGATTGTTCAGCGCCTTTAGTTTACCTTCAATATTGAACTCTGATTTTTTTAACGCTTCAAGTTCTTGCTGGTGACTGATGATCATATGATGATGAATTCGCAGTTGTTGGTTGAGTGGATTGATCACGCTTTGTGTCCAGTCGATAGTTGTTTTTCGGGTGGTTTTAAAGAAATTCATCACGTCTGTGACTGTCCCGGCGAAAAAGCGTTTTACTGCAATACTTTGTTCAGTAAAAGCGGTAAACATATTTTTATTCAATTTATTTGATTGGCGAATTATTTGATTTAACTGCTTGTTAAGTTTAATGATTGGGAAAGGTCGCAGTTCGAAGAGATCGACGTTAAAGTCCGAGGAGAATTTTTTATACAAGGAGTTGGCCATCTTATTGGTTAGCTCGGCCTCTCGGCTGAGTTCCACCATAATGGCATTGATCGCGATAAAAAACTGCTTCATTTGTCGGAACAAACCAATTGTTGTTCGACTGTTAACCAGCTCGTCTAAAGTGCCTTCTACTTCTTTGGAAAGAACTTTAGAACCGATCACAGACAACAATATTTGAGTTTGTTTTTCAAGCAATCTCTGACTTGGTGAAACCGACAGCGATTTTTTTTGAAATTCGATAAACGTTACTTTATTATCCTCAATCAATTGATGAATTTTTTCTTTATTATCGCCAGTAAGTGTACTCAGTTCAGTTTTTTGCTTTGATAGTTGTTCATGTTTTTGGTTAAGAATTTGCAGTGATTCATGGATCAACAGTCGGGTTTCTTCAATCACCGATGAAGAAACAATTTTTTCTTTATTTTCCAAAAGATTAGTGGAAAGGATATTTTCTAATTCTTCGATATGGCTTTTGACTAATAAGGATTTATCTTTTCTAACTTTGGCCACTAATCCTTTTTGTGCCGATACTGGTAACACATTGCGCGGATCAATTTGCAGTTGTCTTGCGGTGGTATCGATCATGCGTTTGACTGCTTTATCAATTTTCTTACGGCTGGAAAGCTCATCCCACAAAGTGTCAATCTTATTCAGTACGGCAAAGAGCCCGAGTTCGTCCTTGTGTTCGACCTTTTGGATGTAATCTTCCCATACCGACATATCGGAGGCCGTCACTCCAGTATCAGCAGACAATAAAAACACAATAGCCTGAACTTGAGGTAATAATTTTAAGGTCAATTCAGGCTCACTGCCAAGCGCGTTCAAACCAGGGGTATCCAGAATACAAAGGCCCTGTTTTAATAACGGATGGGGGAAACTTACTAAAGCGTGTCGCCACGCCGGGACTTCAACCATTTCATCTAAATCTCCGCACCGCTCTAACATGTCCGGATCAAAACCTAGTTCTTTAGCCTCTCCGATTGAAACCTTTTTAACCTGGGTAATGGTGTGTAGCGCCAATGTCATTTCCTGGGCTGAACTGGTCATTAGTGGTACTTCGGTCCACAGATTTGGCATTTCCCTGTATTCGGTGAGAGTGGTGTGTTCCAGGCGTGTTTCAATAGGCAATAAACGCAGATAGGGGCGATTCTCTTTTTTATCGAAAAAGAGTTCCGTTGGACACATGGTCGTGCGACCGGCTTCCGAAGGTAAAATTCTCTGGCCGTAATCGGCAAAAAATAATGCGTTGATCAGCTCGGTCTTACCGCGAGAAAACTCACCGACAAACCCAATGGTAAGATATTCGTTTTTGAGTGATTCTTGCAACTTAAACAGGCGTTTGTCGATATCTTCATTAAAAAGATCGTTGCGACGTAGCCAAAGGCGAAAGCGGCTAAGGGTCTTGCCGATGTCTGACTTCCAATTGCTAAACTGGTCGATATTCTCTGAAAAATTTTGTGTCATAGCTTCATTCTGTTTTTTTTGATATTTGAATCTATATTTGAAAGTAATAGGATAAATCTTACTTTCTTGTATGTCTAGACTAGCAGAAAAGCTAGGTAAATCCGCAATATAGGTCACAAACTTAGAGGAATATCTTAATTTTTGAGCATTTTCCCGATTAGTGGTCTGTTTTTGCGTTTAAACGTTACCTTTTCACTTTGATCGGGAGTCAGGGATTTATGCTTGGAACGCGATATTAAAATCATTGGCAAATAATATCAGCAAATTAAGCGAGCTGCTTTATCAGTGGAATAACCCAGTAGTTGATTGATTGGGAAGTGAAAAATAGCAGCAAAAGGGTAATCATTGGGGAAAAATCGAATCCCACCATCGGCGGTAACATTCTGCGAAACGGACCAACTACCGGTTCGCTGATTTGGCCTAATACCGCAAAAACGGGGTTATAACCCCCTGGAGCAACCCAGCTAAGGATTACTCTTGCGATGATGATGAAAATAAAGAAATTTAAAATATTTTGGATGAGTTCTATTACACCCATCACCAAAAACAGACCTGGACCTAAATTATGATAATAGGGGTTAATCAGGACTAAAATAAGGCCGAAAAAATAGCCGAGAATAAGTGATGAAACATCAATGCCTCCCAGTCCGGGAACGATTTTTCTCAAAGGTTTAATCAACGGATCGGTCGCTTTGACCGAAAATTGGGAGAGTGGATTATAAAAATCTGCGCGGAAATATTGCAGGAAAAAACGCAGTAAAATAACCGTAATATAAAGGCCAACCAGAATGCTGATGAGTTGAGTGAAAGGATTCATTTATGCTTGTTCTCCAAGTTCTTTTCCACGATTGGTTGCCGCGGAAACGGCTTTTTTTATTATATTAGAAAATTCATTTTGTTCAAAACTGGCGATTGCCGCTGCGGTAGTTCCTGCTGGCGAGGTGACCGCTTGACGCAAATCTTGCAAAGTTTCGCTGGATTTCATTTGGGCCAATTTTGACGCGCCCAGTACCGCTTGAGTGGCGAGATTTCTGGCACATTTTTCATCGAGACCATCTTTGACTGCCTGCTCGACCATCGCCTGAATAAATAAAAACACATAGGCCGGAGCGCTACCGGCGATGGCTGTGACCACATCGATGAGTGATTCCTGTTCAACCCATTCAACTTGACCTATCGCTGTAAAAATTGATTCGGCGGTGCGTTTTTGGCTTTGTGAGGTTTGCTGATTGGCGAACAATCCGGTGGCACCCTCAGAAATGGTCGCTGGTGTATTAGGCATAGCCCGTATCACAGCCACTGTTTGCTCTAAAAGTTCGAGAATTTTATCGGTGGTGATCCCGGCAGCAATCGAAATAATTAATTTGTTGGATAAATCGATGCTTTTCAATTGTTCACAGACTTGCGGTAAAATTTGCGGTTTGACCGCCAAGAGCAAGATATCGGCAAATTCAGCCGCCTGGTAATTATCAGTGGTCGTCAGGATGTTGGTTGAGGCTTTTATTTGCGTCAGTTTTTCTGGACTTCGGTTGCTCGCCTGGATATGACTCGGTGACATGCCCTGAGCAATTAAACCATGAATAATGGCGGCGGCCATATTGCCACAACCGATAAAGCTAATTTGATTTTTACTATTCATAGATTTCGGATGATTCACTGGTTTCGAGCTATTCATAAGTTTCGTACTATTTATAAGTTTCGTACTATTTATAAGTTTCGTATTGTTCATTTTCTGCTAGTGGCTGCTTGATTCTCGTGGGCCAAATAACGCCGTACCAATTCTAATCATGGTCGATCCCGCTGCAATAGCGGCCTCAAGGTCATTGCTCATGCCAATCGACAAGGTATCCATCTGAGGGAAATCTCGCTGATAGTTTTTAAAGCATGACACTATTTGCAGGTACTGTGATAATTGTTTTTCAAAGCAGTCTGTTTTTGGCGGAATAGCCATTAATCCTCTTAGTTTTATATTGGGGAGTTGGCAGGCTAATTCAAGTAACTCGGATAACTGCTGAATTTTTACACCTTTTTTTTGTGGCTCATCAAAATAATTGATTTGAATGCAGGTATTAAGCGGTGCCAGTTGAGCGGGGCGCTGTTCATTCAGGCGGTTCAATAACTTTTTGCGGTCAACACTTTGTACCCAGTCAAAATTAGCCGCTATCTGACGAGTTTTATTACTTTGAATGGGGCCGATAAAGTGCCAGGTGATTGGCAGTTGCTGCAATGCTTGTATTTTGTTAACCGCTTCTTGCAGGTAGCTTTCGCCAAATTCTGTGATACCTGACTCATATGCCGCTTGAATTGCACTCGCTGGATGTGTTTTACTCACTGCCAATAGTTTTAACTCATTGATGTTAATATGATATTTAGCACACAGATCGTGAAGATCTAAGCGAACATTTTTAATACGATCTGTTATAGTCATGGTCTTGTTGTCACAGTGAGTTTTTTGTTAAATATGAAAATCGTTGCTTCAATGCACACTTTTGTGGGCATGTTGAGTGAAATCGACTAGTATTTTAACACTGGTATTAATTTAACTACAAAAAGAACCTTGTTTGGGTGAGAGCTGTATGGATATTACTGAATTATTGGCTTTTAGTGTAAAAAATAAAGCATCTGATTTACATTTATCGGCCGGATTACCTCCGATGATCCGGGTCGATGGTGATGTCAGGCGGATCAATGTGCCGCCGATGGACCATAAAATGGTGCATAGTTTAGTGTATGACATCATGAACGATAAACAGCGTAAAGATTTTGAAGAATTTCTGGAAACGGATTTCTCCTTTGCGTTGCCGGGGATTGCCCGTTTTCGTGTTAATGCCTTTAATCAAAATCGCGGCGCTTCGGCGGTCTTTAGAACCATCCCTTCGCAAGTCTTAACTCTGGAAGAATTAGCCGCTCCCTCAATCTTTAAAGAAATGTGTATGCACCCCCGTGGTTTGGTGTTGGTGACTGGTCCAACCGGGTCCGGTAAGAGTACGACCTTAGCGGGCATGATTGATTATATTAATGACAACCATTATGGGCATATATTAACCATTGAAGATCCCATCGAATTTGTGCATGAAAGTAAAAAATGTTTAATGAACCAACGGGAAGTGCACAGAGACACCTTAGGATTTAGCGAAGCATTGCGATCGGCGCTTCGTGAAGATCCCGATATTATCCTGATTGGTGAGCTGCGTGATTTAGAAACCATTCGACTGGCGCTAACTGCCGCCGAAACAGGGCATTTAGTGTTTGGCACTCTGCATACTTCATCGGCGGCTAAAACCATCGACAGGATCATCGATGTTTTTCCAGCAGCCGAAAAAGCCATGACCCGTTCGATGCTTTCTGAGTCATTGCAAGCGGTTATCTCACAAACATTATTGAAAAAGAATGGCGGCGGCCGAGTGGCGGCCCATGAAATTATGATAGGAACGCCAGCGATCCGAAATCTGATTCGCGAAGATAAAGTCGCACAAATGTATAGTGCGATCCAGACCGGTTTAGGGGTCGGCATGCAGACATTGGATCAATGTTTAAAAGATTTGTTAGCTAAAGGTTTGATTGCCAAAGAAGATGCCCGACATGCGGCTAAAAATAAGGACGATTTCTAATGGATTTTGAAGGCCTGCTAAAATTAATGGTGACCAAAAAAGCATCAGATCTATTTATCACCGCCGGTGTTCCACCTAGCATTAAAATTCACGGTAAAGTTATGCCAGTGACTCAACGTGCTTTGACTCCAGAAAAAGCACGCGAAGTTGTTTTGAGTGTAATGAATGAAGAGCAACGACGAGAATTTGCCCGAGCAAAGGAGTGTAATTTTGCCATCAGTGCCGCTGGAATTGGGCGTTATCGTGTCAGTGCTTTTCAGCAAAGAAACCATATTGGAATGGTCTTGAGAAGGATTGAAACTACCATTCCAACCATCGAAGAACTGCGACTACCCAACATACTCAAGAAATTATCGCTGACCAAACGTGGCTTGGTTATTTTTGTCGGTGCAACCGGTACTGGTAAATCAACCTCGCTGGCCTCTATGATTGGTTATCGAAATCGTTCGACTACCGGGCACATTATTTCTATCGAAGATCCGATCGAATTTGTCCACAATCACGATAAGTGCATTATCACTCAACGGGAAGTCGGGATTGACACTGACTCCTTTGATACGGCACTTAAAAATACTTTGAGACAAGCGCCCGATGTTATTTTAATTGGTGAAGTTCGGACCAGTGAAACCATGGACTATGCGGTAGCATTTGCGGAAACCGGTCATTTGTGTATGTGTACCTTGCATGCGAATAATGCGAATCAGGCTTTAGATAGAATTCTTCATTTTTTCCCCAAAGAAAAACATAATCAGGTACTCATGGATTTGTCGCTTAATTTGCGTGCGATTATTGCCCAGCAATTGATCCCGACTCCCGATGGCAAAGGCCGTCGCCCGGCGATAGAAGTTATGATCAATACGCCATTAGTTTCTGACCATATTCGTAAGGGTGAATTGCATCTTCTTAAAGAACTGATGAGTAAATCCAATGAGCAAGGAATGCAAACTTTTGATCAATCTTTGTTTATATTGTTTAAATCCGGTGAAGTGACTTATGAAGACGCTCTGCATCATGCTGATTCGCCCAATGATTTGAGACTTATGATCAAACTGGATGCATCAGAAAATGGTGAGCCAGCGTTTGATAACGGTCTGGATTCCATGTCGCTTGAAGAGCAAGATCCTCGTTAATGGTTTAACTAAAACCGGTTAACAAAGCTTGTCATTGCCGCAGTTCAAATAACTTGCATTGATGCATTTTATTTGGGCTTAGCAAGTATTCAAAAATCAATAATTAAAATAAGTATAAACATATGCCCACCACCTTGATAGTGACTTTAGTTATACTAGTTACGATTGCTCTTATTGGCAATAAAATCAGCCGACTGCCTTCCAATGTATGGTTACTTTTTCTGGCCCAACCTCTCGGTTTATCTTCTGCCTCAATGGTGGTATTTGCTGGAGGTTTACTCGGTGGTAAAATTGCTCCAGCACCTGAATACGCGACCATTCCCTTGACCGTCATGATCTTGATGACCGCTGGCGGCGTTATTCCTGCGGCATTATTGATGAAGCGATTTGGCAGGCGGATTGGTACGATTATCGGGCTATTGAGTGCTACTGTGGGTTCTTTGATTGCTGTTTTTGCGGCGGTCAGGGCGAACTTTTTATGCTTGATTATTGGCGCCGCTTTTCTCGGTTTTAGTATGGCATTTGTCGCTCAAATGCGATTTGCTGTGATTGAAAGTCTATCCGATCCAAAGGATATTCCAAAAGCCATATCGATTTTGATGATCGGCAGCATGTTCGCGGCGGTGCTTGGGCCGGAAGTGGCGGTGATCGGAAAGGACTGGATTGACTCACCTTTTGGTTATGCCGGATCGTTCGCTGGCCTGTCAATCATGGTGTCGATTGCAATCATCATTGTTGCTCGGTTATCACCTATCGGAGTCGCAGAGCAAGCGGTTGCAAATTCTTCAAGATCATTAAAGACAATCGTTAGCCAACCGATTTTTATCATTGCCGTGTGTGCTGGTGCCATTGCTTATGGGGTGATGAGTTATGTCATGACTGCTTCACCACTGAGTATGCACCAAATCAATGGCCACGATTTGGGGGCCACTAAATGGGTGATACAAAGTCATATTATTGCCATGTATTTACCATCTCTTTTTTCTGCAATACTCATTCGTTTTTTGGGTGTGAGTAAATTAATGGCCATTGGTACCTCTCTTTATTTCCTGGTTATTTTAGTTGCGCTATCTGGACAACAGGTAATGCATTACTGGTGGGCGATGGTGTTATTAGGGATCGGTTGGAATTTTCTGTATACTTCTGGAACTGTTTTGCTGCCTGAATCCTACCAGTCAAATGAGCGCTTTAAAGTGCAGGCTGCCAATGATTTCTTAATTTTCTTTATTCAAGCAATGGCATCATTGTCGGCTGGTTGGATTTTATTTAACCAAGGTTGGGATTGGTTGATAAAGTTAGCTTTACCTGTGCTGGTTTTGATGTTGATTGTTTCGATCTGGCTCTTGCGGATTAGAAACAAACGAGAATTGGTTATTTAGTAACAAGCAGATGCTGGCACAGTCTTTTAATTAGCTATATGCAGACGTACCAGTCAGATTAAAAGAGACTTAACCAATGGCCACCAAAAAACGTCCTTATAAATATTATGACGCAACCATTTCTTTGTGCTCTGAATGCCTGCGCCGGGTTGATGCCAAGATAGTTTTTCAACAAGGCGCTGTCTGGATGCTAAAACGTTGTCCTGTTCATGGTGCAGAGAGGGTGATGATTGCTGATGATATTGATTATTATAAAAGTACCCGCGAAGTTTTCATTAAAACTCCTGAACAGGTTCATCGATATAACACTCCCAGTAAATATGGTTGTCCCTATGATTGTGGCATTTGCCCCGATCACGAGCAACACGGCTGTTCTTTACTGTTAGAAATCACCGATAATTGCAACCTGAGTTGTCCCACCTGCTTTGCTGGAAGTTGTCCAGAAAAGACCAATCACTTGAGTCTGGAGCAAATTGAGCGAATGTTGGATGTGGCGGTGGCCAATGAAAATGAGCCTGCGATTTTACAGCTCTCTGGCGGCGAACCAACGGTACATCCAGAGTTTTTTAAAATTCTTGAAATGGTTAAAGCTCGGCCAATCCAGCACGTACTGATCAATACCAATGGTATCAAAATTGCCAAAGAGCCTGGATTTGCCGAACGATTAGCTGAGTTTGTTCCGGGGTTTGAAGTTTATTTACAATTTGATTCGCTGCATCGAGATGCGTTACAGGTTATGCGAGGCGCTGATTTAACGGGTATTCACCAGCAAGCTTTAAAAAAACTCAATCAACTCAATATTCCTACGACTTTGGTTGCAACTGTGCGCCGAGGTGTCAACGACCAACAACTGGGAGAAATCATCGATTTTGCTTTGACTCAGTCTTGCGTCCGTGGTGTGACTTTTCAGCCAGTGCAAGCGGCCGGTCGATTAGAAAATTATGAAGATGGTTATAACTGTCATCGTGATCGAATTACCTTAACCGAGGTTCGCCGCAAAATTTTGCAACAAACTGATTTATTCGAACCACAAGACATTATCCCTGTGCCATGTTTTTCCGATAGTCTGGCGATGGCATATGCCTTGCGTTTAAAGGCAACTGGAGAAGATACCCTACCAGGGCTAGAAATAGCACAAGACACTCAATCGCAAAACGGTCAGTCACAACAAAAACTGGTTGCCCTGACCGGGTTGCTCGATCCCGATCTGTTGATTAACGCTGGTCGTAATACCATTGCCTATGAAAACGATCCAGCTATCCGTGATGGCATTTTTAATTTATTTTCCACTCACCATTCACCCATTTCTCAGCCACAGGCAATGAATGAATTGTTAACCGCTGCGGCTGGTACTTCGGTTACTGAGCTAACTTACAAGAATGTGTTTAGAGTCTTGATTGTTGATTTTATGGATGCACATAATTTTGATATTCGTTCGATCCGAAAATCTTGTGTGCATATATTACACCCCGATGGTAAACGCGCTATTCCATTTGAAACTTACAATATGCTTTATCGTGATGCGTTAGAAAATACTCTCCTGGCTGATATTCGCCGCGAGCGAGAAAGTAATACTTGCCGTGGGCCGATTAGTTGCAAAATACTCGGCTAACAAGCTGCCCGAATGGTTTAGGTCATGATTGAAAATAAAACAATGATTCAAAATAAAACAATGATTCAAAATAAAACCCAATGTAAAAATAAAACCAAGCGTAAAAATAAAAGCTCTTTAGAAAAAAAACATCTTCAATCAGGAGTGATATCCATGGGGTTAGTCATGACAATGATTGGTTTATTACTAGTCAGTGGTTATCTTTTTTGGCGCTGGAATACCCAGGTCGAACTCATTCAAGTGAATGCCAATCTGCCGAAAAGTTTCCCTAAAGATAGTTTTTCTCATCAAAGCTTTGCCAAATTATTAGCCCGTTTTGTCAATAATCATGGCAATGTTGATTACGAGCTTTGGTCTCAGGCCCCTTCAGCGGTTCTTGCACTTGAGCAATATTTAGCAGCAGTCGCCAAATATAGTCCAGAAAATGCTTCGCAACGATTTGAGCATAAAAATGATCGACTGGCCTATTGGGTATACGCTTATAACGCGCAGGTTATTAAAAGTATTTTATCCAACTGGCCGTTAACCTCTGTCACCGATTTAAAAGCGCCGGTTGAAATTATTCAGGGGCTCGGTTTTTTCTATAAAAGGAAGTTTGTTTTTGGTGGTAAGGCCTATAGTTTGTATCAGGTCGAAAACAGTAAGATATTTGATGGTCAGAGCGATCCCCGAGTGCATTTTATTCTTAATTGTGGCAGTTCTACCTGTCCGATATTACGCCCGCAACTGCCTGTTGGAGAGGCTCTTGAGCCATTTATTCAACAATCGGCAATAGATTTTATTTATGATTTAAAAAACGTCAAGCTCGATCATACTAATAAAAAATTATTTTTATCGACTATCTTTAAATGGAATAAAAGTGATTTTATTCAAGCGGCAGAATCCAGCCAACAAGCGCCCAATTTAATTGGCTACCTGCAAAGTATTATTGGTGAACCGCTTTATAGTCAACTTGAGCAGGCAAAAGATTATGAGGTTGTCTTTATTGAATATGATTGGTCTGTTAATCAGGTTAAAAAAAGCGCCGCTCAACAACAGCTTGAGAAAAATCTGAAACAAAAATCGGTTGAAGGCTCTCACTAATGGAGTTAGTGGCAGGTTGTTGCGTTGACTTTTATCAATTACCCATCACTCAGTTTTTACTGGGAGATAGTTTTCATCCCGGTGGATTAAAGCTAACCAGGCAGTTAGCCAAGCAGTTATTAATCAGTCGAGAAAGTCGTGTTCTGGACGTAGCGAGTGGTCGAGGCACGACAAGCTTATTTCTAGCGGAGCAATATGGTTGTGAACTAGTTGCTCTTGACCTGGCCGGACAAAACCTTGCGATAACGCACAAACAAGCAAGAAAAAACAATTTGTCATCGCAGTTGTTAGCAGTTCAGGCTGGTGCAGAACAGTTACCTTTTGGTGATAATACTTTTGATGCCATCATTTGTGAATGTGCATTATGTACTTTTAGCCAGCCGCAAAAGGTACTTGCGGAAATAAAACGTGTGTTGAAACCGGGTGGTCGATTAGGCCTTTCAGATATTGTTTTGAATAAACCATTGCCTGAAGATCTAAATAATCTTCTTAGTCGAGTTTTTTGTATTAGCGGAGCTCGATCCGTTACCGAGTATAGCCGTTTAATATCAAGTGCTGGCTTTTCAAAGAGCCAATATCATCGAGTTGACTGGGCGATCACTGAGATGGTTAAACAAATTGAGAGACAAGCTATTTTGCTAGAGTTATTGCCTGTGGATGAAAAATTGGCGATACCTGATTGGTTAAAAAATAATGCTACACTATTCGAGACAATTCAAGAGTTTGTCAAAAATGATGGGTTAGGGTATTTATTAATCAGCGCGAGAAAATAAAACTGAATTATCTCAAGAAAAAGGCAAATTCTTAGATTATAATTACTGTTGAAGGTATCTAAATATCTTGTGAAAACCATAGCCTCAACGAGTTTTGTATCAATTACGTTGAGATGCTTGGTTACTGATTGGTTGATCAGCCAGGGGGAAGCTGTCGGTTGTTTTTGGTATCGATGTTAACTATGAGTCGTCACTTCACACTATTCTTTTTTCTGTGTGCGCTGTGTTTTGCGCCCGAATCTCTCTATGCCAAAAATGAACAAGCTGACTTAAAGAGCCTTAAGTTACCAATCAAGTCTTTAGCACAGATCAAACACCCCCCCCCTCAATGGCATTCACTTAGTGAAAATACCCATTCACTTAATAAATTAGCTTTTCAGCTTTATGTCGCCCCGATATGAACTTCAACAGGTTTCAGCTTTGCTGGTTTGG
>JAUUYO010000275.1 GCA_030590405.1 Kangiellaceae bacterium | reverse complement strand
TCGGCGTTTTAACCCAAACAATAGTTAATGCCGTTGAAGTAAAAACGATCCCTGCAAGTATCGACGATTGCATTGAGGTTAAACTGAATGCAACAAAAGTAAATTCACGCTTTAGTGCGCGGGTGATAACCGGTATTAATATTAATGCTGAAACGCCCGATTGGATGAAAGCTCGCCTATCAGGGTCCGATATTCGTTCAATCGATCCAGTGGTTGATGTGACTAATTATGTGATGCTGGAACTGGGTCATCCAATGCATGCATTTGATCGCAATAGTATCTCTGGCGCGATCGAAGTGCGTTATGCCAAAGAAAACGAAAAACTGATTTTACTCGATGATAGTTCGATTGATTTAAGAGCCGATACAGTCGTAGTGGCAGATCAGGAAAAAACTTTATCAATGGCTGGCATTATGGGCGGAAAATATTCCGGCATTAGCTCAGATACGATCGACATCGTTTTAGAAGCAGCCCATTGGGATCCGATTCAAATTGCCGGTAAAGCCAGAAGTTATGGTTTGCATACAGATGCATCTCATCGTTTTGAGCGAGGGGTTGATTACAACCTTTGCGCTCAGGCGATAGAAAGAGCCACCGAATTATTATTAGAAATTGTTGGAGGTCAGGCCGGTCCCATCGTTGACAAAATTGATCAGAAAAATTTCCCACAAACTCGCCAGGTAAAATTGCGTCGCGCTCGGATAGAACGCCTATTAGGTATTTGCATATCTGATGAGCAAGTAACTGATATTTTAACTCGTCTTGGCATGCCGTTAAGCGATGAAGAAGATGGTTGGTTAGTGCAAATTCCAAGCTGCCGATTTGATATTTCAATCGAAGCCGATCTGATTGAAGAGCTGGTAAGGATCTACGGTTACAATAATGTACCGAGCCGTAAACCGGTCGGAGAGTTATCGATGATCCGTCGCCAGGAAAAGCGATTGAGTAAATCGAAACTCGGCCACCTGTTGGCTGACAGAGGCTATCAGGAAGCCATTACATATTCATTTGTCGATAAACAATCGCAACAATTAATCGATCCTGAGATAGAAGCCTTGCCACTGGTCAATCCTATTTCTGCTGATCTCGCAGTCATGCGCACTTCACTTTGGCCTGGGCTACTTAAAGCGGTTGAATATAATCAAAAACGCCAACACGATCACATTCAATTTTTTGAAACTGGTTTAAAGTTTGTACCCAGTGAGGATGGACTGATCCAGACAGCCGTTATTGCAGGAGCAATCAGTGGCAGGAGAAATTCTGAGAGTTGGGAAGCTGATGACTCAAAACTGGATTTTTTTGACTTAAAAGGAGATTTGGAGGCGATATTTAAGCTAACTGCTGCTGATGAGCAATTTAAGTTTGTTGCGGCGCAGCGAGATGGGTTGCACCCGGGACAAACGGCTGAAATAACCAGAAATGGCAAAACTTGTGGTTTTATGGGAAAAATTCACCCTGAAACCCAAAGGGCGTTTGATATTGATGAGCCTGTTTATCTGTTTGAACTTGAGTTAAAGCGAGTTATCCAGCGCAAAATTCCCAAATTTAGCCCTTTATCGAAATTCCCTTCCATTCGTCGAGATCTGGCTATTTTAGTAAAAGAAAACGTGACTTCTTCGCAAATAGTTGATTTAATTGGACAAACAGCCAAAAATTGGCTAAATAATATAGTGATATTTGATATTTATCGTGGAAAAGGAATACAGGCCGGTTTTAAAAGCGTTGCCATTGGCATAGAACTTCAGCGCACAGATAGAACATTTAAGGACGCTGAAATAACCAAGACCGTAGACAGAGTGATTTCAGCGCTAACCGATAAACTGGAAGCAGTACTGAGAGATTAGGATTGTTTCCAGGGAACGGGATGTTTTGAGGGAGCGGGATATTTTGAGGGATCGAAGTTGTTTTGAGGAATAAAATATGGCATTAACTAAAGCAGAAATGGCGGAACGATTGTTCGACGATTTAGGTTTGAACAAAAGAGAGGCCAAAGAAATGGTTGAAGGTTTTTACGAAGAGATCCGAAACTCTCTGGCGACCAATCAACAAGTGAAGTTATCGGGTTTTGGTAATTTTGATTTACGTGATAAAAAGCAGCGTCCTGGACGCAACCCTAAAACTGGTGAGGAAATACCGATCTGCGCGCGTCGCGTAGTGACCTTTAGACCTGGGCAAAAATTAAAGGCAAGAGTAGAAGCATATGCTGGAAGCAAGTAATAATAACGAGTTAATACCAAGACCAGATAAACGTTATTTCACCATCGGTGAAGTGAGCGAATTATGCTTGGTTAAGCCACATGTTTTGCGTTACTGGGAGCAGGAATTTCCTCAATTAAGCCCGGTAAAGCGTCGTGGTAATCGTCGTTATTATCAGCGCGATGATGTACTGGTCATTCGCGAAATTCGCGAACTACTCTATGATCAGGGCTTCACCATCGGTGGAGCCAGACAACAATTGGAATCTGATGAAAACAAGCCAGATCCTGTCGCTATCCAGGCTATTATTAGCGACTTGGAAAGCGTATTAAGAATACTTGCTCATTAAATAGACCACAAGTTCCCGAACATCCAGCTCGGGAGTGCTACACAAATGATTAATTGTCTTAGCGACAATAAAAATTTTATTTTTTCTTTTTTATCTATTGCAAAGTATCCTATTTCAGGTAATATTCCGCTTCGGTGTTGAATTAACCTGTTAATTCAATCTTGATAAGCACCATGTCGGAATGTGGCGCAGCCTGGTAGCGCACTTGTTCGGGGTACAAGTGGTCGGAGGTTCAAATCCTCTCATTCCGACCAAATTTTCATTCTCCCCAAGTCCAATAAAGTCCAAAGCCCTTGTAAATACTAGTATTTAGATGTGTTCCTGGTCTTAGTTAGTCCAACGTTATCAAAATGTGTATTGCTTACCGGATAAACCTGTCTTCACAGCTAGATTAAATTACCTGATAATCTTCAGTTACCAACCCACCTGCCTAAAAATCATACACATTTAGGCAACCATTAGTGACTTGAAAGCCGTTTTACCGATAACCTTTAGTTAATGATTAATAATTGCATAAGTTAATGTAAGGCAGCGTGAGTGATGCAGCGTGTGTGCATTTACTTATGTAAATCAAGCTGTTACTCTAAATTAACGCTAAAGTGCGAATAGTGATAATTGCCGTGTGGGAAATGGAAATTGGCAGATAATAATAATTGGAATTTAGGATAAAAACATGACTCTATGCGACTTAACCTCTATTGTTAGGCGGAATGCCGAGTTGTTAACACTTAGTTTTAGTTCATTTCATATTATCTTGCCCCCTTTTATCAGCATTCGATGAACACTTGTAGTCATTAACATTGCGGTTTTTTCCGCCTAGTAGAGACAAATCTGTGAAAGACGAAGAACAACAATTTTTAGATAGCCTAGACAAAAAGCTTTGGAATGCCGCTGATAAATTGCGGTCCACCTTAGATGCTGCTCAATACAAACACACGGTATTAGGGTTAGTTTTTATCAAATATGTTTCTGATGCATTCAAAATCCGTCAAGATGAATTAACCGTTCAGTTTCAAGATGCTGAGAATGATTATTTTCTTGATCCTGAAGACTTTGGTGGGGCTGAGAGTCAGGAGTATAAAGACGAGCTGAATATTGAGCTAGAGCAACGTGATTATTACACTGAGGAAAATGTGTTTTGGGTTCCGCCACAAGCGCGCTGGCGGTTCTTGCAAGAAAATAACAAAGCGGTTATTGGTGGGGCTAAGTTGCAGCTTGCAGATGGCAGCACTAAAAAGTTTAGCTCAGTAGGGCATTTAATTGATAACGCTTTGGAAGCCATCGAAGCGGATAATGTAAAACTCAAAGGAGTGCTTAATAAGCTTTATACCCGTTTACAAATCGATCAATCCAAATTAGGTGAGTTGATCGATCTGGTTTCTACCATTCCGTTTGAAAAAGAAGGTTTGGAGTTAAATTCTAAAGATATTCTTGGTCATGTTTACGAGTATATGCTGGGTCAGTTTGCACTGGCTGAGGGTAAAAAAGGCGGCCAGTTTTACACCCCTAAATCCATCGTCAGTTTGATTGTACAAATGCTAGAACCGTTTAAGGGGAGAGTTTATGACCCTGCGATGG
>JAUUYO010000171.1 GCA_030590405.1 Kangiellaceae bacterium | reverse complement strand
TTTACGATTCCTTCTACCCGCTTTACACCAAGATTAATACAAAATTTACTGAGAAACTTCGCGTATAATCCAGCATCAAAATGATAAGCATATGAAATACCGGGTAAATTAGTTCCTTCGATATTATTTAATCGAGAAAACTTGTTATGTTTTGCCGCTTGATAGTTAAGAGAGTAGTCCCAGAAGCTAGACTCATCCCCCATCTGTCGGCTTTTGACCCAAAAATGATGGAATTCACAAAACGGAAAATTCTTTCCAATATCGCCAAAGGCGTGCATATAGCTATCGCCTTTTTTACCCCAATTTTCAAATTGAATGCCTAATTTCATTGTGCCTTTTGTGGCTTTGATAAAGTCGACTTCATTGACACCTATTGCATTATTAAAAGCGATTATTGGAGGAATTGTTGCTTCACCGACACCAATGATACCGATCTTATCTGACTCAACAAGAGTAATATTTATCGATTTTCCAAGAACTTTTGCCAGCAGAGATGCTGTCATCCATCCGGCAGTACCGCCGCCAACAATTACAACATTCTCGGTTTTTTTATTACTCATAACAACTCCACTCTCTTAACCTTAATCTATACCGCTTTCTGACTCTCAAAAAGAGAAACAAAAAAGCCCTTGCAATTTAACATTCCAAGGGCTTTTTATCGAACTTATTTCAGACTAAAACTTGTAGTTTACGCCCAAAAGATAAGTGCTACCGTAATCCTGGTAATCACGAACCTGTAAAGGGTTGTCACCACTTAATGAAGTAAATGGTTCTTCCGTTAGGTTTTGACCTTGCAAGTAAATCGATAGACCTTCTAGCTCTTCAAAACCAGCATCGCCAAAGTCATATCCGATTTGCGCATCCCAGATAGTTTCGCCAAGAATATCAACCTGAACAGTATCAAAACCTAGTCCAAAAACATCCCCTTTAAAATCATCACGCTTACGCATACTCGCTCTTGCTTGAAAACCATTCTTTTCGTAGTAAAAAGTAAAGTTCTGGATTGAATCTGAAAGTCCTGGAATTTCGAATTCATTACCGTTTGGATCTTGCATATCCGAATCGATAGCAGTGTGGCTTAAAATCACACCGAAACCGTCAAGGGCATCGGATACCATATCAAGAGGCAAAGTTAAAGACAATTCCAAACCACTAATTGTTCCATCACCACCATTCACTTTACCAAAACCAGTAGCTATAGGGTTAGGTGGAACAATACCTGTTGCCGGGTCAACTACGCCTGTCATATCGACTTCGAAGTTTCCGTCAAAAATCCAGTTGTCCAAATTTTTTCTAAAATAAGCGATAGAAAAATACCCTGCGTCACTGAAATAATTATCATAGGTTAAATCAATACCGATAGCTTCTTTAGGCTCCAATAATGGGTTGCCACCACTAACACTCCAATTGTTACCATTGTCATCTGGAGTTTGATTATAAACAGCAGTTACAGACGCATTCATTTCATCAAGTCGAGCACGAGAAATCGTTTTTGCTACGCCAAAACGGATGTTTTGAGTATCATCTAATTTCAATATCAGATTCAAGCTAGGCAAGAAATGGTTATAGTCATGAGTAACAAATGTTGAAGATGAAACAACGAGTCCATTGATAACATCTCCAGCAGCTCCATTCGAAGATTGTTCGGTATGTACATAACGAACACCAACATTACCCGTTAAATCCATATCGCCAACTTGCATCTCAATGTCAGCTGAAACAAATGCGGAAGTAACTTCCTCTTTTACCTGCCAGGATTTTGTTAGATGTTGAGTACCGGTTAACGCTTCACTCAAAAGGGTGTAAAAACCATCATTAATCAGTGCCATTGGATTATAGGCAATCATGTTACCCATGCCGATGAAGTCGAGAGAAACTGAACCTAATCGATACTGCTCTGGTACTGGAAGTGTTCCAGGATTAGCAGGAAAACCTGATAAGGTCATAAAGAAACCATCAGAAACTTTTTTCTTCTCACGTTCTTTGAATGCAACTCCATATGTAACATTGGCGATCGTACCGTTGTCTATCTCCTGTTGCGCTGCAAATTTTAACGAAGTTAACTCATCGTCAATAGAAGGTGCGTTAATAAAACCATCTTGGCCACTGTTTTCTAGTGGTGTACCGGTAATACCTAAGCTATCGTTTAATGCACTACTCCAACCCCATGTTAACGGGCCACCTAATTGAATCAAACCAAAATCGCTATAGTCAAGACCATGAGTGAAAGTAGCACCTGTATTACCTGAATCGAAGGTATACCCGATATCATCCGCCACTCCTCCTGCATCACCTCGACCTGTACCAGAATAGCTTTCCAGACTAAAAACTTTTCGGTCAACTTGAGAATAACTTGCGTCAAAATCAAGTGTCCAGGTTTCGTTAGCGAACCATTCAAGATTAAAACCGACGGAGGTTAAATCTGCTTCACGTGTTTCAAAGTCATTACGTACAACAACACGTTGACCTTCTGTTAAACCCTGGGTAACAAAACCAGTTGCGTCATCGATAGTAATAGCTGACACAGCTCCTTGCCCCCATGCAAAAGGCACTTCTATACCACGAAGTCTTTTGGTATCTTTAAAGTCAACATCTAATACATCTAAGGTTATTTGCACTGAATCACTCGGCGCGATTTCCAGTACAGCCATAAAAGAATCACGTTCAAGCGTTGACGAACGAACAAAAGGTTTTGCCCCACCTAAAACCGAAAAAATCTGGCCATTAACGTCAAATTCTGGATATCCCCAGGCATTCCAACGTTTTTCTTGATTTGGAGAATTTTTTATAGAGTAAGCGACTGCTAATCCGACAGTATCGTCAGCAAATTTATCCATATAAAAGACAGTACCACTAAATCCATCATCATCGCCATCGGGGTTTAATTTCTCAAAACTAGTCTTTTCGTATAAACCGTTAACTTGAATAATTCTATCTTCGCCTTTCGATAAAGGCTTGATAGTTTGCATATCAATCACACCAGCAATACCCTCACCGTCTAAGGTCGCATTAGGCGTTTTATATACAGTTACACCACTCATTATTTCAGAAGGGTAAAGGTCAAATTCCACACCTCGGTTATCGCTGATAGAAACCTGCTCACGTCCATTAAAAGTCGTACCACTCTCATTTTCTCCAAAACCACGAATAGAAACTCGACTTGAACGACCATCGAGACGTTGTGAAGTTAATCCAGGCAAGCGAGCTATAGACTCTGCAATAGAAGAATCTGGAAGTTTACCAATATCTTCTGCAGAAATAGCTTCTACAATCGAAAAACTGTCCATTTTGATAGCCTGAGAGCGCGCCAAACTTCCACGAATACCTGTAACAACAACGACTTGTTCATCTTCTTCTTCATCACTTGCCGCTTCACTAGTTTCCGCTTGCGCTACACGTTCAACTTGCTCCGCAAAAACGGGCGCTCCGAGTGTCATCATTCCAGTTGACAATAAAGCAATTGTCAACTTACTGGGTTTAAATTTAAGCATTCTATTCTTCCCTCCTAATCGGTTGTTTTAGGGTTTATTTTATTTAACCATCGAACTGTTTATTTTTATATTTTAGCTACGCCTATCTTTGTAAGCGCTTATATTAATAATAATCAAATATCATTCATCAACACAATCTCCTACATACGTATTCATAAGTATATTTTGACTATATCAATGCTTAATTTAAGTAAAAACCCGCTTAAATGCTTACTAACCAGTAAGCATGTTTTTCTACAAAAAAAATCATTCACTCACATGACCTCGCTCTTTTCCCATCGTATTGAGCAAATTTTTCATGTCATCTTGCTGCCAGATTTCATCAGTATTAAATGGCAACCTTTGTAGCCAATTGGGATGTTCGTCAATGGTTCCTGGAATGTTCACTTGCTCGTTTATGCCAAGTGCATCTTCTAACGGAATTAACTGGATTCTACTTGGTGCTCTGGCTAAAAATCGCTGAACCGCAACCGAGAGTTCGGCGTTCATTTTTGCAGGTGAAGTATCAGGAGCATGTTCAGGAACAAGTACTTGCATATCCACCATTGCATCAATTAATAACTGACGATCGGTGACTCGATTATTGCGATCAGATTGTCCCATTTCTTTAGTCGGATATAGCTCAAGTCTTTCACGCCAAAGCAAATCATTACCGGTCCACCAACCAGCCAATGTTGGCAAATCATGAGTAGAAACAGTCACCATTGATTGTTCCGGATAATGTTCTGGTCTTTGGAAAAGACCATTTTCCCAACGCTCAAAAAATAACACTCGATAAGATAATAATCCGGCGCTAGCCATGACTCGTCCGAACCCTTCAGGTGTTGTTCCAAGATCTTCTCCAATCACAATACATTTTGCGCGGCGCGATTCAAGCGCAATAATTCTTAACATTTCTTCAAACGGAAAAGTGATGTAAATTCCTTCGTTAGCCTTCTTTCCCGGTGCGACCCAGTACTGACGCATATAACCTAAAACATGATCGATACGCAGCGCGCCAGCGTGCCGCATATTACCTCGCAAGGCATTAATAAAAGGTTTAAATCCTTGTTGTTTTAAAACCAACGGATTAATCGGCGTTAATCCCCAATCCTGACCCAGCAGATTAGTCGCATCGGGCGGCGCGCCAACTGAACCTCCGGAAACATAAATCTCGCGGTTCGCCCAAACATCTGCGCCCCCGCCATCACATCCAACCGCTAAATCCAGATATAAGCCAACCGCCATTCCATTTTCTTTTGCAGCTTTTGTTACCAGTTCTAACTGGCTATCAGCGACCCACTGAATAAACTGAAAAAAGCCTACTCTATCAGCGTGTTCTTTTTGGAATATTTTCACCGCATTTGATTTTGGGTTCTGATATTCTTCAGGCCATGCTGTCCAACCATACGCATTAAAATCGATTTTTCTGAAGTGCTCATATAACGCGTCAAAAGTTGCTAACGTTTTTAACCCTTCGCTAAACTCATCGACAAACTCCTGATACTGTTTAGCGAGCGTGGAGTTACTTGCCAGATGTTCTTTTTGGAAATGTTGATAAAGCAATTCTAAAACTTGATATTTTAACCAGGCGCTATGTTGATAATCGATCATTTTGGCAGCATTAACTGTTTCAATTTGTTGTTTAAATCCTTTTGAATTTACTTTATCGATCGCCGCTTGACATTGATCGAAATTTACCACCTGAGTCACATCAATATAAATCGTATTGAGAAAATTACGGCTAGTCGGTGAATAAGGACTACGATGAGCCGGATTACCGGGAAATAATGGATGAATAGGATTAAGACCAATACAAGAAGCACCTCTTTTGGCAGCATTTTTGACCAGTTTTTTTAAATCACTAAAATCACCTAGCCCCCAACTATTATTACTTTTGAGTGAATACAGCTGTGCGGCCAATCCCCACATTTTATAATCTGCCGCATCCCTTGGACCATAGCATGTTTTAGGCGCAACAATTAAATGACAGGAATCACTTTGCTCTAACTCGTCTTTACCAAATGAGGAAAATCCAGCATCAAGCGATATCTGCAAGGTGTGGTAGCCTTCCGACAAATATGGCAAGGTTAGCACGCAGCGACAATAATCTATGTCGTAGGGATTATTTTCAGCCACCCGAGATAGTTCACTCAGTTGATGATTGCCTTTAATGGTTTTTCCGTTTTCAGTTAAAATCTGCCATTTAAGCAACGCTTGTATTTGCGAAGATTTAATCGTTACTGAAATAGTAAACTGCTCGTTTTCAGAATGTAATATTTGCGTATCAGGCAACAAACTAAGCCAGGGTCTGTCATTGAGTTCATTAATACATTCTTCTATCGATGTATCACTATCGACCTTAAATCCCATCGCTTTGAGCAACGCAAAACGTGAATCATCGGTTGCGTAAACTTGTTCACCAAAGCTATTGGTATAGCAACTGTGAAAACCAACCTGATTTGCTAGTCGTTCAATTGGAGTCATATGCAAAATTCTCTGTTTTTTATTATCTATTCTAGTCATTAATCAGGTTCTATTTGATGTTGGTTATAACTAAGTACAACACAACTGCTGGCGGCGACGGTAAAGTTAAAGTGTTCTTTGCTTTGTTTACAGAAACTAATTTCTGTTGGCGTTCCAACGGTATTAATGTCAGATGCCGTATCAATAATTTTTTCCCAGTCACCCGCTGTTCCAGAATAAGAAAAAGGTAAACTGTGTTCATGAGCGTTGAATATAATAAGTAATGCATCGTCCTGACCATATTCGATGGAGCAAAAATCATCAGGGATCATATGCGCTTTTTCGATCTGCAGATGTTCTTCGACATCCGCTAACAACATCGCAAAACATTGAAGGTTATGATCATGCCAATTAGCATCACTCATTAGCTGACCATCAGGGTTTAACCAACTAATATCTGGCAGCCCCGTTTTATCTGAAATTTTGTTACCATGCTGATAACTTTTTCGGTTTAGTAACGGGTGTTCTTTGCGTAACTGGATCAGTTTTTTTACAAAGCAATGTTGTTTCTTTTGCCCCCAATTTTCTTCTGAATTTAAATCTTCCGATTGTAAAACTGACCAATCTAACCAGGAGATTTCATTGTCTTGACAGTACGCGTTATTGTTGCCCAACTGACTATTGCCAAACTCATCGCCGCCAAGCAACATTGGTGTGCCTTGAGCTAACAATAATGTAGCCAGAATATTACGCTTTTGTTGCGCTCTAATTTGGTTGATCGATTGATCGTCTGTAACACCTTCAACACCGTTATTGTCATTAAAGTTGGCTGGATGCCCATCTTGACCGCTTTCATCATTCGCCTCATTGTGACGATGCTTATAGCTGACCAAATCATTCAGGGTAAAGCCATCATGAGAAGCGACATAATTAACGCTCGAATAAGGCCGCCTGCCCTTTTGTGAAAAAATATCATTGGACCCGTGTAAGCGTTTTGCCATTTCAGGTAACATCCCTTTATCGCCTCGCCAAAAGCGTCTTACCGTGTCTCTAAATCGATCGTTCCACTCCATCCAATTTTTCGGAAAGCGCCCTAATTGATAACCGGCAGGTCCCACATCCCATGGCTCTGCAATTAATTTAACATTGGCTAATACCGGGTCTTGTCTGACAGCTGCAAAAAAAGAACTGTAATCAACAAAGTCTTCTTTACCTTGTCGACCCCGTCCCAGGATCGGAGCCAGGTCAAAACGAAAACCATCAACGCCCATCATTTCAACCCAGTAACGCAAACTATCCATCACTAATTGCAAGACTCTTGGGTGTTGTAAATTTAATGTATTTCCACAACCAGAGTGATTTTTGTAATAGTGGCAATCGTTATCTTCCAGGCGATAATAGGAAGCGTTGTCGATC
>JAUUYO010000133.1 GCA_030590405.1 Kangiellaceae bacterium | reverse complement strand
GAGATAATTGTTCGGCAAGAAATGCCAGTAAAAAACAATATTAAAGAAGTATTAGCTCGCTTCTTTATAATGCTTTTTTAGTTTGTTATTTTGATGGTGCTGTTTTGCTTTGCTTTGGTGTGGTCATTTCTTTTTTTAACCAGTCAACTAGATTTGTTGTTATTAACTGATAAATGTCTCCGTCACCACACGCAGGGTAGGGACTACAAGAAGCTGGCTGTATAGGCGGCAACTGTCCAATATTAGTTGTTACTTGTTTTTGAATGGATTGTTCTTTTTCTTTTGCATGGCTGCTAGAAGTTGAAGTTAATAAAAGGGTAAGTAAAAGAAAAGTTGCTTGTTTCATAGTATTATTCCTATTGTAAGATGGGTAAATAATCGCCAAATAGTGCGACACTTCATAGTGTGCTTGCAAGAATGGTTAAATGCAAATAAGCTATATATTGTGTTTTTATAAGAATTAAAAGGCCGAAACCATTATTGGTTTAAACAGGTGGCTGTACAACACTTGGACGTTATTGGTAGTATTTGGAACAACAATGGAAAAAATACAAAATAAAACTGACCGTCGAAAAGGATCGTTTCGAAATAAAAAGCAAATTAATTTTGGTGATATTGTTTATTTTCCCGATTCCTTAGAAATTATTCGCGATAGTGGGTCTTGTACTTTGACGCCTATCCCATCCAGGATATTAAATTTTTTAATCAGCCGCCCTGGCCAATATGTAAGTCGTCAGGAAATTACCCAGGCTGCCTGGCCTCCTTCCAGAGTAGTCACCGAAGAAACTTTTTATCAAACCATTAAACGGCTACGTCAATTTTTAGGGGATACCAGCGAGCCACGGCAATATATTGTTAATTCTCGAACTAATCACTATATGTTGGAGCCTGCGGTTACTATTGATGATGGTTTTACCCCGGAATCGACTGGCTACCATCCTGTGCTTAAGGTGGGGTTTATTGTTCTATGTGTTGCGGTAGCTTGGTTTGTTTTTAATCAGTTACATGGCGGTATTACTTATCAACGAGTTGAAGATACCGCAATTACCACCATTAAAGGCCAAATTAATCAAGCTGTTATATCTCCTGACCAGTCAAGCGTTGTATTTTTGCATAAAGCGCCTGATAAACAAGCATGGAATTTAAAAGCCAAAAAACTTGATTCTGAAAAATATGTGGATTTAGTAATAGGCAAACCCGGCGTTTACAATACCGAGCCAGATTTTTCTCCCAGTGGCAAACGATTATCTTGGGTAATGACCGATTATAGATCGTTGTGCCAACTTATGATTGCTGATTTTGATTCGAGCACTCTAACGTTATCTAATCAAGAGGCTGTATTAGATTGTGCTCAGGCCTATTATGCACGTAGTCCACAATGGAAAACCAAAAACTCATTGCTTGTCGCTCTGCCTCAAGGGGAGGCTCAACCTGATGCTATTTTTGAAGTTGATTTGACCACAAAAAATCGGATAAAAGTTACTTCACCGATTGGGGTTGGGGTTGGAGATTATGCACTATTTTTTAATTCAAATAATAATAAAATAGCCCACCTTCGACAGTTAGATGAGTATGATGCGGAGGTGGTTTTAATGGTTTATGACTCTGAATTTAAGACCGATGTGATTTTAAAAAAATACTCATCCGTTCAGTATTCAGTCGCCTGGTTTGATGAAACACGGATTTTAGTGAAAGGGGATAATGGTTTTGAAGTAGTTTCGCTAGACGGTCAATCAGTATCTGTTGATGGTGAACGGATAGATGAAGAGAATTATATTTTTTCAATGGGAGACGATCGATTTGGATTTGTTCGAGGACCACTATATTCGGCTGACATTAATATTATCGATTTGATTAATCATAGTCAAAGTACGACAAAGTTTTCATCGACCTCGCACGAATATAGGGTTGTTATTGCCAAAGAATCGAATGAAGTTGCTTTTAGCTCCAAGCGGAATGGTTATCGACAGATTTTTATTACCATTGACCAGATACCTATTCAAGTTACTGACTTTACAACGCCGGTTTTGTTCTACGATCTGGCCATTTCCTCTGATGGCCGTTATGTCGCTTTTGAAAGTGGTGGTTATTTGCATGTGCTCGATAACTCAGGCGCATTAATTTATAAAAAGAAAGTTGCAGTTTCAGGTATTTCTTTTTCGCCAGATGGTCATTCACTTTTATTTGGTAGTGAAGTGCTCACGTCCGAAAAACTGACAAGCTCAGTAATTAAACAATTAAATTTATCAGATTTATCCGAATCAACCCTTACCGATGGTTTTATGCCTAAAGCTGTGGAAGGTGGTGTTTATTTCTTTCGAATCGACCAACAAACTAACCAGTCTGTATTGCATAAAATTAATCATCAAGGCGAAGTTATGGCATTGTTTGAGTCGCCTTTTAGCCTTATTAACTCCACCTCTACTTCATTTGATGTGATTGACGATCAGTTGTTGTATGTTCAATCAAATAAGGATAAAAAGATGTTGGTGAGCCGCAATCTTATCACTGATGAAATAACGGAAATTAGCCCCTTGCAAACAACCAAATTTTCGATTAATAAAAATATGACCTTGTTGGTGACTAACCCAAAAGGCCAAGTTCAAAACAATTTAGCGGCTTTTACACTTAAAATATCTGATTAAATCTTTTACAATCCCTTTTATTTAATAGCAAAGATTTTGTACAGCTAGAAAGCTTGCCCAATGAACAAAGAGAGTGACCTATGGATGCAGATGTAAAAGAAGCACTAGAAAGAGCTAAAAAAAGATTAAAAAAATGCCTTGTCTGACATTAAAAAAAGCATGAAGAAGCTGTGAAAAATAGCACTGAAGAAGCTAAACAAAAGTTGATAAAAAGCGAAGCCAACTTACTACTAACGTAAAAAATGCAACCAGTACGCATGGTTAAGTTACCAGGCATACGTTAATAAAACAGACTGTCTGTCATTTTCTTATTTTCCATAAACAAGTGTGAACTCCAGTCCTGTCAACTTGTTTTTTTTCATGGGTGCATTCGCACCTGATTTTAAAACGCTATGGGTATAGTGATTTCGATTTAGTAAATAATCAATTGCTCTGGAAAAAACACGACCAAGCTTAATACGATGACTTGAATAATAATAAAAGGAATAACTCCTTTGTATATGGTGGTGGTTTTAATTGATTTTGGCGCTACACCCTTTAGATAAAATAAACTAAATCCAAACGGTGGGGTTAGAAAGGAAGTTTGCAAATTCATAGCAATCAATATCGCAAACCAAACCATGTCAAGGTTAAGCGCTAATGCTATCGGTGCTAAAATCGGTACCACCAAAAATGCGATTTCAATAAAATCGATAAAGAAACCTAAAATCAAAATAGCGACCATAGCGAGAATAATAAAAGTCCACTTGTCACCAGGTAGGCCGAGTATGAATTCTTCTACCAGGTAGTCGCTGCCAGAGTAACTAAAAACCATCGAGAAAGCTGTTGCGCCAATTAGTACCGCAAAAATCATGGAGGTTACTTTAACTGTTTCTAGTGAGCTTTCTTTTATTTGTTTGAAAGAAAATCCAGAATAAAAAATTGAAAGTATGATCGCACCGATAGCACCTAACGACGATGATTCAGTTGGCGTTGCGATGCCTCCAAAAATTGAACCTAAAACAGCGATGATTAATATTAAAGGTGGAACAACATCTTTAATAGCTTGACTGATGAGTTGTCCTTTATTAGCATCCACTTTTAGAGGTGGGCAATAGTCGGGTTTGAACTTTCCAAGAATTAAAATATAGATCACGTAAAAAACGATCAACATTACCCCAGGTAACACCGCAGCTTTAAACAGGTCTCCAACCGAAATTCCCATGACATCACCCAGTATAATAAGAATGATAGAGGGCGGAATAATTTGGCCAAGAGTGCCCGACGCACAAATAACACCAGTTGCGGTTGGTTGATGATAATTGTTTTTTAACATGACGGGCAAAGAAATAACACCCATTGCAACAACGCTTGCTCCAACAACGCCGGTAGAAGCGGCTAATAGTGCGCCTATAATGATGGTTGAAATTGCAACACCACCCGAAATACCACCAAAGAGTTTCGCTGAGGACTCCAGCATTCTTTCTGCCAGGCCTGATTTTTGTAGAACAACTCCCATAAAAATGAACATAGGTATCGCCATCAGAGTGGTGTTCTCCATGATGCTCATAATTCTGTATGGCATAAAAGCAAATAGCTCTGGCCCGAGAGCAATAAAACCGACAATTAATGAAACGCCTGCAAATGTATAAGCGACAGAGTAACCAGCAAACAATAAAAACAGAGCGATAATAAAAAGAAGAATTCCTACCATTATGAATTCTCCTCTGTTTGAACATCGATCTGATTTTTAAATTGTTCAATTTGTACGAGTACCACCTGCACGATACACAAAACCACAAACAACGAAGAAGTTGGAATGACTGAACGAATGATCCACCGATTGGGTAGCCCGCCGGGATCAGCGCTGCCTTCTCCCATTTCGTAAGCTTCGTAGGTATAACCAACGCTATAGTAGAAAATAATCAGAGTGATTGGAAGTGCAAGTAGTAGAGAGCCAATAATGTTGATCCATGCTTTAGTTTTATTCGACGTGCGGTCATAAAAAACATCGACTCTTACGTGCCCATCTTCTTTTAAGGTATAACCAATGCCAAACATAAACATGGCGGCAAACAAGTGCCATTCCAACTCTTGCATTCCAATACTGACATCGTCGAATAAATAGCGCATAACGACATCGTAAAAAACATTCAATAACATCAGACACATTAATGTCGCGCAGAACAGGCCAACATAATCAATTATTCGTGTGAGTTGAGTCGTAACTTTCATAGGTCGTTATTCTTGTTATCGCTATTGCTAATTGAGTCAAAGGATTAATCAGCGCCAGAAAAAAATATGAGAGAGTAATACTACGGAACTAACTGATAAACTAAAAGAATGAGTTAGTTCCGTTACAACAAATTATTTATTTGTGTCTATTTTGTCCAAACTATCCAAATAAGCGCGATCGGAAAAATTAGTCCAGGCTCGAGCTTTTTTACTGTAACTGTGGATTGAGTCAAGGATTTTTTTGCTCATTGGATCTTTGGCCGAAAATTCAGCAAGTAATTTTTTGTTGGCTTGTTTGAGCGCTTGCATCACAGGTTCAGGGAATGTTTTTATTTTTACATTAGGATATTCGGTCTGAATAGTTGCAAGATTAAGTGCACTTTCATACATTGACTGAGAATACATATCGTAAGCTGATGCTTTCATCGCTACTTTTAAGATATTTTGCAGGTCGGCTGGTAAGCTATTATAAGCTTTCTGATTAACCATAAATTGAAGCTCAGTGGCTGGTTCATGCCAGCCTGTATAATAATAAGGCGCAATTTTATGAAAACCCATTCTTAAATCAAGTGAAGGACCAACCCACTCTAGCGCATCAATTGTGTTGCGTTCAAGGGAGGTATAAAGCTCGCCGGAAGCAATGTTAGTGGGCTTGGCGCCGAGTTCAGCGAGAACTTCACCTGCAAATCCGGGAATACGCATTTTTAACCCTTTTAAATCCTCAAGCGAATTGATTTCTTTTCGAAACCAGCCACCCATTTGATTTCCAGTATTACCACCAGGGAACGAGAGGATCCCGTATTGATCATAGACTTCTTTCATTAACTCCTGACCACCGCCGTAATAAAACCAGCCATATTGTTCAGGCGTTGTCATTCCAAAGGGGAGAGTTGTAAAAAACATCGTATTGATATTTTTGCCTTTCCAATAGTAGGAGGCAGAATGTCCCATTTGATATTGACCGTTTTTAACAAAGTCGAAAATTCCCAAGGCTGATTTGTGACGGTTTGATGAATCGATACGGATGATTAGCCGGCCGTTCGACATCTCCTTTACCATTTTCGCCATGTTCTTAGTAGTATCGCCGAAAATAGGGAAGTTAGGCCCCCATGTCTCCGCCAGGCGCCATTGGTAAACTTTGTCTGCTGCAACCAGTGTGGTTGAAAAGCATGCAGTTAGCAATAATGCAAGTATGAGTTTTAGCTTAGATTTCATATAGATTCTCCGAGTGGTTTTAGCATGTTGATCCCGTATAGCCAAAAACAGCAGGCACCATTGTAATTCCGCTGTTGTGAGGATGTCCGAGTTGAAGATATCAACTAAGAGGGGGAATGACAATAGTCTGATAGTCTAATAAGCGAAGTTCGTTCAAGTTCTAATCCTGATACTTCAATCTGTTATATGTTTCGTGCAAAGGTCTCTAATAATCAGTAAATATCATTTTGACGTGCAATTCACTCTAAAAATAACGAAACAATCAATTTTAATTGGCTTTGTGAGCTGTGACCAGAAGTTAGGTTAAATATTAAGTTATTATGATTGCAACAGGATGTTAATTGTTGTAGCCTCACTTGTTCGCGATATTTGAAATGGACCAATAATGCGATTAGAAGAATAACAATAAATTCGCCCAAGGGATTGATATCATTTAACATTTTGAATATTGTAGGTGCTCCCGTGAATAAGATTTTAATCTTAGTAGTTTCCGGTTTTTTGTCCTTTAGTCCTCTTTGCTCAGCTGAATCTCTTACTGGAGTAGCGCTTGAAGAAGTGATCACTCTTTCTCCTGGTGGGGCTGAATTGCGTTTAAAAGGTGCCGCGACTAAGTCGAATGCGCGCCAAGCGGTATATGTAGGCGGTTTATATTTACAAAATGACGCTGAGTCAGTTGAAGAAATTATTAACAGTGCTGGCGCCAAACGATTTATTATTGTGACTAACCAATCAATAAAGGCTGATGCTATTATTCGGGCTATCAATCTTGGCATAACCGTCAACCACACAGAATCAGAATTAGAGGCTTTAGAGCCTTTAGTAAATCAATTTAATCAGATTTGGAAAACAGAAATCCAGCAGGGTGATGAAGTTTGTATCGATTTTGCCCCGTCTCAGGGAACTTTAGTTAGTATCAATGGCGTTCAAAAAGGCTTGATCCCAGGAAAGATCTTCTATAATGCGTTTCTTAAGACCTGGTTAGGTGATCGTCCGTTAAACCCTTCAATGAAAAAACAGTTGCTTGGAGACAATTAGTTCAGGCATTTGCTGACTAAATTAATTTGATAAGAATCCCGAATTTCGGGATTTTTTATGTCCAGAGGGATCTGTCAGGATTTTCTTCCAGATTAATCCAAAGCAACACCCATATTGGCAATACCACAAAGAAGCTTCGGTACAGGCATGCTGATATCTGCAATAAGTATTAGGAGCCAATTATTGGCCGTTATTTACCTTCGTTCAACTTCAAGGTAGAATTCCCTTTTTTCTAATCGAACGTCATGCTAATGATAAGAGCCATCTGCTAATGATAAACATTGGTCCATTAATGCTGGACATTGAAGGTACTGAACTATGCAATGAGGATATAGAATGTATCGTTCATCCTGCCTGTGGAGGATTGATCCTATTCAGTCGAAATTTTCACTCCAGCGTGCAAATTGAATCCTTAATAAAATCGATCCGCTCAGTCAGGCAAGATATCATTATTGCTGTTGATCAAGAGGGCGGCAGAGTACAGCGGTTTAAACAGGGCTTTAGCTTATTACCGCCACTCAGGAGCCTTGGAAGGTTATTTCAAAAACAGCCAGATCTGGCAACAAAGCGCGCAAGGCAATTTGGCGAGTTGATGGCAATGGAAATTTTATCTGTTGGTTGCGATATCAGCTTTTCTCCGGTGCTGGATTTGGGCCTGGCATCCAGCCAGATTATCGGTGACAGAGCGTTTGCAGAAGATCAATCAAGCATCACTCATTTAGCCGCGGCTTTTGTTAGTGGAATGAGTCAGGCAGGCATGGCAGCAACCGGTAAACATTTTCCTGGGCATGGCAGTGTTGTTGAGGATTCCCATTTGACTATTCCGATCGATCCTCGTGAAGAAGAAAACATACAAAACAATGATATGCAGCCTTTTATTCATCTAAAGGATAAACTTCTTGCGATGATGCCAGCACATATAATTTATCCAAAAATAGATGCGGAACCTGCCGGTTTTTCAAAAGTCTGGATACAGCAGATATTACGCAGCCGAATTGGCTTTGATGGGGTGGTTTTTTCAGACGATTTATCGATGAAAGGCGCAGAAGTTGTTGGGGATTTTATCCAACGGGCGGATAAAGCCTTGTCGGCTGGTTGTGACATGCTTTTGCTTTGTAATAATCGCGCTCAAGTTAAAGTTCTGCTGGCGTATTTAAAAGATTTTCAATTGCCAGAAGTATCAAGACTGCGGCTTAGTAAAATGCAGGCAAAATCAGGATTAGCGGTTGGTCTGACAGCTGTTCAGAAGACCGCACGATGGCAGATATTAAACAAACAAGTTGCAACACTCAATCAATAAAGGACAAAACATGGCACTGTCGGATTTAGACAACTGGTTACAAACAAATGTGGGCGATAACGCCTTTATCTATCAGGTTTTTCTAGGGGTGTTTATCACCTTGTTGGTTAATTTTATTTGGCGACGAATTTATACCAAACTCGATAAACAACTAAAAAAGACTAAAAATGATTGGGATGACGCGATTGTTCTGGCGATTTCGTCCCCTATCACGTTACTCATTTGGGGCGCTGGCGGTTGGATCATTCTTCGTTATTTGCTTAGTGTTGATATTAAGACTGAATTACGAGATGTATTTCTGGTGATGGTGCTTTCCTGGAGCCTAGTTCGATTTATTCACCAGGCAGAAAAAAATCTGATCGGCAGCAATATTGGTCGTAGCGATGAAAAGAAAGTCGATAAATCGACCATTGAAGCAATTAGCAAACTGCTACGAGTTTCTGTCAGTATCACCACGATTTTATTGATTTTGCAAAATCTTGGGGTGAGTATTAGTGCGGTATTAGCCTTTGGCGGTATTGGCGGTATCGCAATTGGTTTTGCGGCTAAAGATTTGTTGGCTAATTTTTTTGGCGGTTTGATCATCTATCTAGATCGACCATTTTCGATTGGTGACTGGATCCGCTCAAATGATCGCCAGATCGAAGGCACGGTTGAATACATCGGTTGGCGTCAAACACGGATCAGAACCTTCGATAAAAGGCCTTTGTACGTTCCTAATGCGATATTTAACAGCATTGCCGTTGAAAACCCTTCAAGAATGACCAACCGGCGTATTTACGAGACCTTTGGGGTTCGTTATGACGACATTAGCCAGGCAGAAAATATCATTACCCAAGTCAAACAGATGTTGCAGCAACATCCGGCCATTGATACTAAACAGACGATGATCGTCAATCTCAATGCGTTTTCTGAATCGTCGGTTGATTTTTTTGTTTATACCTTTACTAAAACAACTGATTGGATAAAATTTCATGAGATCAAACAAGATGTTCTGCTAAAGATTGCTGACGTGATTAGTTCAAATAATGCTGAGATGGCTTATCCGACACAAAGGTTACAGCTTGAGGATTTGAGACTCGATTAGAATCAATTACTTAAGCTAATTGTTAGAAGCTTCTCAATAAGTCGGGGCACGAGCTAACAGATATTCACTCAATCGTTGCAATTGTTCCGAAAGTACGGTCGGTAAAATCCTTCGTTATTTCATAAAGTAGTTCATTTTTT
>JAUUYO010000064.1 GCA_030590405.1 Kangiellaceae bacterium | reverse complement strand
CTAATTTTGTTGTGTCCCTGAAATAACTTATCCGCATCAATACTGATCTCAACCGTTTTTAGCTGTAATCCATCATTAGCATTTATCAAATTCAATACCAAAAGCCGTGTCGACCCCATATGCTGCACACTACCGGTCAAAACTAGTTCGATACCATATTTATCACTGACCTTCTTTACAGAAACATCTTTCATACGCCCTATCTCGGTCGATGGAACTATCCAACTCCCCCCCCTACTTCGACCAACATCTGCCAAATCGTTACTTAAGGCAACCGCTAAACCATCACTAAAAATTTGAAGCAGCGGATCTCCACTAATATTGTCAAAAGGCAACACTGCTATTTTGGTCGCCTCCGCCAGTTGCCGTTCGATCAATTCCTGAGTGGATGGTGGAAACACGATCTCCCTGACACTCCACCCCAAAACCAACATAAACGGCATAATAATCGCTATTCTGCTAAACCAATGGCGGCGTTGCCACCAGTTCTTACGTTCAGTCAATTGCTGATAGATTGCGTTGATCGCTTTTGCTAATTGCTCTGATGTTTGCCAACGCTCGTTTTTATCAACCGCCAGCATCTTATCGATCAACGCAACGATGGGTTGTGCAAGTTCAGGCAAGCGTTGTTTAAGTGGGATGTAATTACCGCCGACAATCGCCTTTTTTAGTTCATCAATACTCTTGCCTTTAAATGGCTGCTGCCCGCTGAGCATCTGATACAAAACAATGCCAAAAGAAAAAATATCGGCACGTTGATCAAGCGGTTGCCCTAAGGCCTGCTCTGGCGACATATAGTAAGGTGTGCCAGTGATCCCATTCGAATATGTGATTTCTGGATCATCCCCAATTGCCTGGGTATCTACTAAACTTTTGGCAGTTTCACTTTGTTGACGCAATAAACCAGCGATACCGAAATCAAGAATTTTTATCCGTCCCCCTTTGGTCAACATAATATTTTGCGGTTTGATGTCCCGATGAATAATGCCGTTTCGATGTGCGCAATTGATACCATCAGCAATCTGGCAAGCGTATTCCAGAGCCTTTTCAATTGGAAAGCCACTCGCAGGGATCAACCGATCCAGCGACTGACCATCAACCCATTCCATTACAATAAAATTGCTATCCTGGCCTCGGGCAATATCATAAATAGTCACAATGTTGGGATGATTAAGCTTACAAGCCAGGCGCGCTTCATCTAACAGCTGCTGACTACCAGTTTGCTCTGTATCTGCTTGAGTGCGAAAAAGCTTTAACGCGACAAAACGTTCTAACTTAAGATCTCTGGCCCGATAGACAGCACCCATACCGCCCTCGCCAATGATTTCATTGATTTTGAAGTGAGCTAATTGCTCATTCGGATTATAGGCCTTGTCAGCAGGCAGGTTAAGCGAATCTAAACGCTCAGTCATAGGCGCAATTGTTATATCTGGATCAACTCCAGGCGCAATGGTGATGTCCATGCCTACTGTCGCTAACGCCCAACCACATAGGTCGCAACAAAGGGAATCCTTTGAGTTTTGGTGGTGACATTTTTGGCATCCCTGGATTTCAATTTTATTCATTTAAGTTTAGTTGTCTTATTATTGTTAGATCTGACAAGAAATTTATTTTTCTATGCTAACGACACGATTGCGTCCAGAACCCTTTGCCTGATAGAGTGCTTCGTCTGCATCTTCCAAAAGCTTAATAGCCTGACTGCCATATTTACTCTGGTAGTTGGCAACACCGATACTGACAGTTACCGAAATATTCTGCCCGTCCTTTTCGACCAATTGTTGCTCAGTTTTCAAACGAATACGTTCGGCGAATATATGGGCTCCTTCCAGATCGGTTTCTCCTAGAATAATAATAAACTCTTCACCGCCGATACGGCCAGCGATATCGCCATCGCGAAGTTGTTCTTTAAGGATCCCTGAGAACACCTGTAAAACTTGATCGCCACTGTTATGGCCATAGTTGTCATTAATCCGTTTAAAATGGTCCAAATCCAATACTAAAATACTAAAAGGCCGATGATAACGCTGTGCACGCAAGATCTCTTGTTCTAACCGTTCATCTATATATTTACGGGTATAAAGCTGTGTCAAATCATCAGTTATCGCTCTTTTATAGAGTTGTGCGTTGTAAAGTGCGATGGAAGTATGGGCGGCAAAGGTCTCTAAAAATGGGATTTGTCGTGGGTCAAAACAATGCGTTCGGTTGATGTTATCAACGTAGACCACACCAACCACCTTTTCATTTTGTTGTAGAGGCACAATTGCGACACTACGGATCCCGGACGCCTGAATGCTTTTCACCTCGTCCAGGGAGCTGTTCAGCTGTACATCACCTATGATTAAGACCTTGTTTTGTTGATAACAGCGCTGGACCAATGTTTGACTATAATTTTGAGATGACAGATCAGCAACAGGCCAGGCAGGCGGGTTGAAATTGCTAGAGGCAACAGGCTCAAATCGCTGCGTGTCCGCGTCAAATAAAACCACAAACCCACGATCAGCCGTTAATACCTTGCTAATCAAGTCAAGCGCGTTTTTTAATAACTCAGTAATCGTCAGGCTACGATTTAATAAGTGACTAATGGAGTGCAAAATGCGTTGCTCTTTTAGTCGCTCTTGCTGCCTGGCATTTAGCTCAAATAAATCTTTATCAATTGTCTCAATTAACTGGTCTGTTCTTTCTCCCCGACCACAATGTTCTTGTAAATGCTGTTGTAACTTAGCTCTGAGAGTACTTATCTCAGTTGATAGTTCCATTTCCTTGATGTTTTTATTAGGATGAAAACAGGTTTGCAAAAGGTATTGTTCATCTTGCTGACTGCGCAGTTCATACCACAAACTTAAATTACCAAGGCGGATTTCAGTGTCTGCATAAATAACCTGGCTTTGGTTGGCTTCTAAACGTACATTATTAACCCAGGTACCAAAACTTGAGTTAAGATCTTTGACAACCAGGTGCTCTTCCCGCCAGACGAGTTGAACGTGTTGACGGGAGACGCTAGAGTTTATTACCAATATATCAGCATGAGATGAGCGGCCTATCAATAACTCACCGTTTTCTGGCTGCAATATTTTTGTATGCAATTGATTATCATCATCCACCCAGGATAAATAATAATTAATTTCTTGTGTCATATACCTTCCTAACAAACCGTTCTTATTGTTTTTGTTGTAGTTTTAATTCTTGTGACTGTTCAGTACATATTCTGCCTATATAAACAGTTATCGGCATGTCATTAACCTACTCACGAAATCGCACTCTAATAGGCGATTGTAACCGTAACTAACGCCTAATCCTAGCAACTATCCTGGTCAAACCACAAAATCTCATATTTACGTTAACGTAAAGGTAACTTATAATATATCCATGAACGAAATAAACCAACAAACCTATTCGATCAGCGAATTATCAAAAGAATTTGAGATAACCCCTCGCTCGATCCGCCATTATGAACAAGAGCAACTCATATCCCCTAAGCGAGCTGGCTCACAGCGAATTTACACTAAAGGTGACAGAGTTAGATTACAGTTGATCCTGAGAGGTAAAAGGATTGGCTTTTCATTAGCAGAAATCCGCGAAATAATTACCATGTACGACTCCCCTAGCGGCGAACAAAAGCAAACCGAACTGCTACTGGACAAAATTGAACAACGACGTAAGGCATTAAATCAACAACAAAAAGACATTGAAACCATGTTGTTAGAACTTAACCAACTGGAAAACCGATTAATCAAGTAAAGAGGCAGTTATGATACAGGGTTTAAACTTCAATCTTGGCGAAACCACGGATATGATCCGCGATACCGTTAGAGCTTTTGCAGCAAAAGAAATCGCGCCAATTGCCGAGCAAGTTGACAGAGACAATGAGTTTCCCAACCATCTTTGGGAAAAATTCGGTGAGATGGGCTTGTTAGGCATGACGGTCGAAGAGCAATACGGCGGTTCCGGACTTGGCTATCTTGAGCATGTTGTCGCTATGGAAGAAATAAGTCGCGCGTCAGCCAGTATCGGCTTAAGTTATGGCGCTCACTCCAACCTGTGTCTTAATCAGATGAGAAAAAATGGTACCGAAGAACAAAAACTTAAATATTTACCCAAATTATGTAGCGGCGAATATATTGGCGCGTTAGCCATGAGCGAGCCGGGATCCGGCTCAGATGTCGTTAGCATGTCTCTAAAAGCCGAAGACAAAGGCGATCATTATCTGCTCAATGGCAATAAAATGTGGATCACCAATGGACCAGATGCCAATGTACTGATTGTTTACGCAAAAACCGATAAGGACGCAGGCTCAAGAGGTATCACCGCATTTATCATCGAGAAAACATTTACCGGTTTTTCTACGGCCCAAAAACTCGATAAACTAGGAATGAGAGGCTCCAATACTTGCGAGCTGGTTTTTGAAGATTGTATCGTCCCAAAAGAAAACATATTAGGTGGTTTAAATCGTGGTGTCACCGTATTAATGAGTGGCCTGGATTATGAGCGCGTGGTTTTATCCGGTGGTTCAACCGGTATCATGCAAGCCTGTATGGATATTGTTTTGCCTTACATTCATGAAAGAAAGCAGTTCGGTAAAGCCATCGGTGAATTTCAGTTAATGCAAGGCAAGCTGGCCGATATGTACACTACCATGAATGCTACAAAATCCTACGTTTACAATGTTGCAAAAGCGTGTGATCGCGGCGAAACGACCCGTAAAGATGCCGCAGGTGTTATCCTTTATGCGGCAGAAAAAGCCACTCAAATGGCGTTGGAAGCCATTCAATGTTTGGGCGGAAATGGTTATATCAACGAATTTGCAACGGGACGTTTGTTGCGAGATGCCAAACTTTATGAAATCGGCGCAGGAACATCAGAAATCAGACGGATGTTAATTGGCCGCGAATTATTTAATGAGACCGCTTAAGGGCCTTTATAATGATACTAATTACCAGTATTTAGGCGGATAATTACAATTAAAATATCCTTGTACAAATTTCTCTTTCTCTAATAGAAAGAAACATCAATTTAAGATTAACAGACTTATTAATTTAAGATTAACAGATTAAGGAAAAAATCATGTCACAAGATCCAATTGTTATCATCGGTATGGCGCGAACTCCAATGGGTGGCTTTATGGGCGACCTTTCTGCGGTTAAAACAACCGAGCTAGGCGCTACAGCCATAAAAGCAGCAGTAGAGCGTTCAGGCGTTGATTCTGCAGATGTAGAAGAAGTTATTATGGGTTGTGTATTACCTGCCGCACTCGGTCAAGCACCTGCTCGCCAAGCCGCTCTCAGTGCCGACTTACCTTTATCGACTGGTTGCACAACAATCAACAAAGTTTGTGGTTCTGGCATGAAATCCATCATGCTTGCTAATGATTTGTTAACCGTAGGAACTAATACTGTGATGGTCGCTGGTGGAATGGAAAGCATGAGTAATGCCCCACACATGTTGCCAAAAGCGCGTAGCGGTTATCGTTTCGGTCACGGTACATTACTTGACCATATGGCTTTTGACGGTTTAGAAGATGCCTATGAAGGTAAAGCCATGGGTATTTTTGCAGAAGATTGCGCCGATCGTTACTCCTTTAGCCGCGAACAACAAGATGCATTTGCAATCAGTTCTCTGGCAAAATCCAAACAAGCGATTGAAGATGGCTCTTTTGATTCAGAAGTCACTCCCGTTGTTATCAAATCGCGTAAAGGTGAAGTGACTGTCGAGCATGATGAGCAACCACTTAAAGCCCGCCCAGATAAAATCCCGGCGCTACGCCCTGCTTTCAAAAAAGATGGCACCGTCACTGCGGCCAATGCCAGCTCAATATCGGACGGCGCAGCGGCGGTTGTATTAATGCGTCAATCTGAAGCCGAAAAACGCGGCTTAAAACCATTGGCAAAAATCGTTGGTCATAGCACCCATGCCCGAAAGCCAGCCGAGTTTACTATTGCGCCAGTTATCGCCATGAAAACATTATTAGAAAAAATTGAATGGAATGTTGATGATGTTGATCTATTTGAAATCAACGAAGCTTTTGCAGTGGTCACTATGGCGGCGATTAAAGATTTAGAGTTGGACGAAAATAAAGTCAATGTGCATGGCGGGGCCTGCGCGTTAGGTCATCCTATCGGCACCAGTGGAACACGAATTGTTGTAACATTAATTGCCGCACTTAAGAAATATGGTAAGAGTAAAGGTGTCGCATCGCTTTGTATCGGCGGCGGTGAAGCAACGGCTATGGCGATTGAATTGATTTAATCGATTAGTTATTTTACCTTTAGATAATATGGGACTTTAGAACCTTTCGACCTCCCCTTCCAAGGGGAGGAGACCTTAGCCCCTCTCCCTTTGGGAGAGGGTTTGGGAGAGGGTTCTTTTAATCGTGTGCCTACGCTATGTCGAATATTAAATTATTAGTTTAAGAGAATAATCATGTTTTTAAGCGAAGAAGAATCAATGATACAGGACGCCGCGCGTCAATATGTGCAGGAAAAAATCGCGCCTTTTTCTGCCGGCTGGGATCGCAATAAAACCTTTCCGGCTGAAGCATTAAAAGGTCTTGGTGAGTTGGGATTCTACGGCATGTTAGTTCCTGAGCAATGGAACGGCTGCGAGATTGGTTATTTTTCTGCTGCCCTGGTACTGGAAGAAATTGCCGCCGGTGATGCTTCTTGCTCGACGATTATTAGCGTCACTAATTCAGTTGGTTGCATGCCAATCGTAAACTTTGGCAGCGACGCACAAAAAGAAAAATTTCTTAAGCCATTAGCAGCTGGTGAACAGTTTGGCGCTTTTTGTTTAACCGAACCTCATGCGGGATCTGATGCGTCAGATTTAAGAACCAAAGCGAAACTGGTCGGCGAGAAGTACCTAATCAATGGCGTTAAACAATTTATTACTTCCGGAAAAAATGGCGATATTGCCATCGTATTTGCAGTGACCGATGCTGACGCCGGTAAAAAAGGTATTTCTGCTTTTATTGTGCCGACCAAAACGCCGGGTTATACCGTATCCAATATTGAACATAAAATGGGACAGCATGCTTCTGATACCGCTCAAATTATTTTTGAAGATTGTGAAATCCCTAAAGAAAATTTGTTAGGTAAAGAAGGTGAAGGTTACAAGATTGCATTATCTGGTTTAGAAGGAGGACGCATTGGTATCGCAGCTCAATGTGTGGGAATTGCCAGAGCTGCATTAGAAGCCGCTAAACAATACGCATCGGAACGTGAAGCTTTTGGAAAACCAATCCACAGGCATCAAGCGGTTGGATTTAAGATCGCTGACATGGCCACTCAGTTAGACGCAGCCAGGTTAATGGTGCATCGAGCAGCTCGATTAAAAGATGCTGGTAAACCTTGTTTAAAAGAAGCTTCCATGGCGAAACTTTTTGCTTCAGAAACCGCAGAAAAAGTTTGCTCTGATGCGATTCAAGTGTTCGGCGGCTATGGTTATTTAAATGATTTTCCTGTCGAACGTTATTATCGTGACGTTCGCATATGCCAAATTTATGAAGGCACCAGTGAAGTTCAAAAATTAGTCATTAGTCGTTCAGTGATGAGTGAACTTTAATATGAATTGTCATTGCGTATCCAAAACACTCATTTCGTTCATGGGGCATGCAAAGCGTAGCGCGACAATCTCCCAAAGCGATACACAATCATTCAAAACAGGTGCCAGTCTGATGGAGATTGCCGCGTCGTTCCTCCTCGCAATGACAGAGTATTCAAAAATGGAAAATAAATGCCAGCCATAAAAACCAAACTCAATCCGAAAAGCCAGGAGTTTTCTGCCAACGCAGAAGCCATGCAATCATTGATCGATGATTTAACCGATAAGATGAGAGTGATTGCTGAGGGTGGTGGAAAAGAACGTCAGGACAAACATACTGGTCGAGGTAAATTATTGCCAAGAGAACGTGTCAGGCAACTGCTCGATGTCGGTTCCCCCTTTCTTGAGCTGTCTCAATTTGCGGCATTTGATATGTACGATAATCAAGTGCCCTCCGCAGGAATTATTACTGGCATTGGCAGAGTCAATGGTCAGGAATGTGTCATCGTAGTAAATGATGCCACCGTCAAAGGCGGCACCTATTTTCCTGAAACGATTAAAAAACATTTACGTGCTCAGGAAATTGCCGAGCAAAATCATTTGCCCTGTATTTATCTGGTCGACTCCGGCGGTGCTAACCTGCCCCAGCAAGATCAGGTATTTCCCGATAGAGATCATTTTGGTCGGATCTTTTTTAACCAGGCCAATATGTCAGCCAAAGGTATTGCTCAGATCGCGGTGGTGATGGGCAGCTGTACTGCTGGTGGTGCTTATGTACCGGCAATGGCTGACGAAAGTATTATCGTTAAACAACAAGGCACCATTTTTCTCGGTGGCCCGCCGTTAGTTAAAGCAGCCACCGGTGAAGAAGTGACGGCTGAAGATCTTGGCGGTGCAGATGTGCATTGTAAAAATTCTGGAGTCACTGATCATTACGCCCTTGATGATAAACACGCACTCGGTATTACTCGCACTATTATGTCTCATATCAATAAACAAAAATATCAACCCTGGGATGTGAAAAAAACGGTCGAACCGCTTTATGCTAAAGAAGAGTTATACGGCGTTATTCCCACCGATTCGCGCAAACCTTTTGACATACGTGAAATTATCGCACGTGTAGTCGACGGCAGTGAACTTGATGAATTTAAATCCTTATATGGCACTACGTTGATTTGCGGCTTTGCCAAAATTTTTGGATATCCGGTTGGCATTATCGCTAACAACGGAATTTTATTTTCAGAATCGGCATTAAAAGGCGCACACTTTATTGAGCTATGTTGCCAAAGAAACATCCCCTTAGTTTTTCTACAAAACATCACTGGTTTTATGGTTGGCAGAAAATACGAAAATTCTGGCATCGCAAAAAATGGTGCCAAAATGGTAACCGCAGTTGCTTGCGCTAAAGTACCAAAGTTTACGGTGATTGTCGGCGGTAGTTTCGGCGCAGGCAATTATGGGATGTGTGGCCGAGCTTATAGCCCCCGCTTTCTCTGGATGTGGCCAAACGCCAGAATTTCAGTGATGGGCGGCGAACAAGCGGCGAATGTATTAGCTCAGGTTAAAAGAGATAATTTTGATCGCAAAGGCATCGACTGGTCAAAAGAAGATGAAACCAGTTTTAAAGAACCGATTGAAAAAATGTACGAAACTCAAGGTCATCCCTATTACGCAAGCGCGAGACTCTGGGATGATGGGATCATTGATCCGGCTGATACTCGGCAGGTTTTAGGACTGGGATTATCGGCTAGCTTAAATGCACCGAGTGAAGAAACAAAATTTGGCGTATTTAGAATGTAAGTGTACAGACTAAATGTTTTTAAGATTTTTAATGATTTAATAATCTATTGATAGGAAATAATATGTCCACGGAAAAATCAAACCAAAGCATTCTGGTATCAAAGAATAAAAATGGTGTAGCAAGGATCACATTAAATCAGCCGGATTTACATAACGCGTTTGACGATCAGGTTATCAGAGATTTAACCGCCGCAATCCGCAATATTGATCTCGATGAGCGGATGAGAATTTTGCTGCTTGACGCAACCGGAAAAAGTTTTTCTGCCGGTGCGGATCTTAACTGGATGAAGCGCATGGCGGGATATAATTGGGAAGAAAACTATCAAGACTCGCTTAAGCTCGCAGGTCTGATGCAAGCGTTACATGATTGTCGAAAAACAACCATTGCTGTCGTTCAGGGGGCGGCGTTTGGCGGAGGTGTTGGACTCATTGCTTGTTGCGACATCGTGCTCGCCAGCGATAAAGCCATTTTTTGTTTATCGGAAGTCAAGCTTGGCCTTATCCCATCAGTCATTAGCCCTTATGTTATCAAAGCTATCGGCGAAAGAAATAGCAAACGTTTTTTTGCTACCGCTGAAAAATTTGATGCCGCCGAAGCTAAAAGTATTCAACTGATCCATAAAGTGATTGCTCATGATGAACTAGCCGCTCAGGCGCAAGATTATATTAATCGAGTACTTGCTAATGGACCTCAGGCGATGTATCAAAGCAAACGTCTGGTTAATCATGTTTATGGCAAGCCAATCAATGAAGAACTTGTGCGTGAAACGGCACAAAGGATCGCGGATATTCGAGCGACCAATGAAGGCAAAGAAGGCGTATCAGCCTTTTTAGAAAAACGACCAGCCGATTGGGCCGCTAGTAGTAAAAGTGAATTTTAAAAAAACATCAGTAATAGCAGTATCAACAGTATCAACAGTATCATCAGTATCAACAATTGCATTAATAAAACATTAGATTCAGGAAAATAGCGTAATGGCTAATCTCAAAATAAATAAAATTCTGATCGCCAATCGCGGTGAAATTGCCTGCCGAATTATTCGCACCGCAAAGCGAATGGGGATTGAGTGTGTTGCGATTTATTCGGATGCCGATAGCAGTGCTCAACACGTTCAGTTGGCTGATGAAGCCTGGCATATTGGAAACTCTGCGGCCAAAGACAGTTATTTAAAAGCGGACAAGATTTTGCAGATCGCAAAATCATCTCACGCCAATGCGGTCCACCCTGGCTATGGTTTTCTTTCTGAAAATGCTGATTTTGCAGAAGCTTGCGCGCTTAATAATATTATTTTTATTGGCCCGCCTAAAGACGCTATTTTAGCCATGGGTTCAAAGAGTGAAGCAAAAATCATCATGACTAAAGCCAATGTGCCTTTAGTGCAAGGCTACCATGGCGAAGATCAATCTAAATCACTGCTACAAACAGAAGCAGATAAAATAGGTTATCCGGTTTTAATTAAAGCAACTGCTGGCGGCGGCGGTAAAGGCATGCGAGTGGTTGAAAATTCATCTGATTTTCTTGACTCACTTAACTCATGCAAACGAGAAGCGCTCTCGTCATTTGGCGACGATAAAGTGCCGGTAGAAAAATATTTGACTAAACCTCGCCACGTTGAAATTCAGATGTTCGCCGATAATCATGGCAACGCTATACATTTATTTGAAAGAGACTGTAGCGTACAAAGACGCCATCAAAAAGTCATCGAAGAAGCCCCTGCCCCCGGACTTTCTGTAGAGACTCGCGAACAAATGGGACAAGTTGCCATTACGGCTGCTAAAGCCATCGGTTATCGTGGCGCTGGCACGGTGGAATTTTTGTACGATGAAGATGGTTCATTTTATTTTATGGAAATGAATACCCGCTTGCAAGTTGAACATCCGGTGACTGAAATGATTACCGGTCTTGATTTGGTCGAATGGCAAATTATCGTGGCTAACGGTATGCAATTACCACTTAAACAACAGGAATTATCGATTAATGGGCACGCCTTTGAAGCCCGAATTTATGCCGAAGATCCCAACAACAATTTTCTTCCGGCGACTGGTAGAGTAAGTTATATGGGGTTGCCGCAATTAAGCGATAATGTCAGAGTCGACTCCGGAATTATTTCCGGCGATAGCGTTAGCATTTATTACGACCCGATGATCGCCAAACTCATCGTCTGGGATAAAGATCGCGCCTCTGCTCTAGCACGCTTACGCGGCGCACTCGCTGATTTTCATGTAGCTGGCTTGACGACTAATATTGAATTTTTACATCAACTAGCGAGTAATGATGCGTTTAATGATGCCGATATCGACACTCATTTTCTGGATAAGCATGGCGAGGAATTATGTGACATTTCCACCAGCGTCACCCCTGAAATTCTTGCTGCCGCCGGGTTAGAAGTCATGTTAGAACAGTCAGTCGAATCGACAGAATCCAGTGCAGATCAATTTTCTCCCTGGAACGAAAAATCCGGCTGGCGACTAAACGAAGACAATCACCATTTAATCGAGTTTCAACACGGCGATAATCTGTTTAGTGTTATGGCTCATTTCAGAGAAAGCCATTCCCGAGATGATCAGCATTCAAAACATAAGACCTTTCTATTTGAAATCGATGGCAAAGAGTATCAGGTTAGTGGTTATCTAAAAGCTAATAAAATTCACCTCAATATCGATGGCCACCAGTTAACCATCAGTTGCTCAAGAGATGGCAGTAAATTGGTATTGTTTAAAAATGCCTCTAATTGGGCGCTAGAAATTAAAGACAATAGCCTCGCTGAACTCGATCAGGAAGAACAAGCTAATTTAACCGCGCCAATGCCCGGTACGATCATCGATGTGTTAGTCAATGCTGGCGACAATGTTGAAGCGGGTCAGGCCTTGATTGTGATGGAAGCAATGAAAATGGAACATACTATTAAAGCCCACAAAAATATGCAGGTAAGCGAAGTCTTGTATGCTGTTGGTGATTTAGTCGACGAAGGCGCTGAGTTGATCAGCTTTGAGGAAGAATAAGAGTGCCAAACTTAAACCAATTACCAAAGCAAGTAAAAATCATTGAAGTTGGGGTAAGAGACGGCCTTCAGAACGAATCAACATTAGTACCCACAGAGGTTAAAGTTGAATTGATCAAAAAGCTGGTAGTCAGTGGCTTGTCTGTTATCGAAGCAACCAGTTTTGTTTCTCCCAAATGGGTGCCGCAACTTGCCGATCAAAACGAAGTGATGCAACAGTTAGTGGGTTTAGATGATGCAATGACCCATCGGGTCAGATTTCCAGTATTAACTCCCAACCTCAAAGGCTTTGAAAATGCGATCGCCGCTGGCGCTAAAGAAGTCGCGGTATTTGCTGCAGCGTCGGAGAGTTTTTCGCAAAAAAATATCAATTGCTCTATAGAACAAAGCATCGAGCGATTTGATCCCATTTTTAAGCGAGCCAAAGAATTGAATATTCCGGTAAGAGGTTATGTTTCCTGCGTATTAGGCTGCCCTTATGAAGGTGATATCTCAGCAGAGAAAGTCGCGTTAGTTGCAGAAAAATTATACCAATATGGCAGTTACGAAATTTCACTGGGCGATACCATTGGAGTTGGTACACCCGGTAAAACCAAAGCACTTTTAGAGCGAGTCGCTAAAGTGGTACCAATAGAAAAATTGGCGGTTCATTTTCATGATACTTATGGACAAGCTTTGGCTAATATTTACGCAGCATTACAAATGGGTTTAACTAATATTGATTCATCCGTCGCCGGATTAGGCGGATGCCCCTATGCAAAAGGCGCTTCTGGAAACGTTGCAACCGAAGATGTTGTCTATCTGTTAAATGGCTTAGCAATAACATCTGATATTGATTTGGACAAACTGGTTGACGCGGGTGATTACATCAGCAAATTCTTGAACAAAGAAAATGGCTCAAAAGTCGCGCGCGCGATATTATCAAATAGAAAGAACTCAAATAGAAAGAACTCAAATAAAAAGAACTCCAATAGAAAAAACCAGGAACTTATATTTTAGAGCCTCTGAAATCTGAACCTTATAATGAAACAAGTATATAATTAATTATGCTTCCTTATCTCGACATAGATACGCCCTTCCCGCCTGTTAACCAGGCATTGGATGATCCGAATGGATTATTAGCTGCAGGTGCAAATTTGTCAGTGGCTCGACTGCTTGAAGCCTATTCTTGCGGTATTTTTCCCTGGTTTTCTGAAGGTGAACCGATCCTTTGGTGGTCGCCCGATCCTCGCACCGTTTTTTTATTGAATAAATATAATCCTTCAAAGAGCTTATGCCGACTTGCCCGCCAGACCGATCTAAAAATCACCCTGAATAAAAGTTTTGAACAAGTCGTTCAACGTTGCTCAGAACCTAGAAAAAACCAAGCAGGCACCTGGATCAGTGACGATATCAAACAAGCCTATTTGGATCTCCACCAAATAGGCAAAGCCCATTCGGTAGAAGTGTGGCAAAATGAAAATCTTGTGGGAGGGATCTATGGTGTATCAATTGGCAAACTTTTTTGCGGCGAATCAATGTTTAGCGGGATAACCAATGGTTCAAAAATTGCGCTGGCATGTTTAATTGGCTATCTGCGCGTTAAAGGCTTTCCGATCATCGATTGTCAGGTAGAAAACCCCCATTTATCCAGTCTGGGCGCAGTTAAAATTGACCGTAAAACTTATCTGGAAACTCTCAAATTAGCTATATCTCAACCTGTCGAAGACAGTTTTTGGGATTGTAAAATATTGAACCCTCGCTCTTTAATTACTCGTATTGCTCATGACTAGTCAAATTAATAATCGGCAACAAAATATTACCCTGG